>NZ_JBYNDP010000027.1:0-33919 GCF_059783535.1 Tateyamaria sp.
GCGGAATGCCCCGTAATGACCCAAGCGCCATCGGTGCAGGCAATTTCAATCCGCCCGCCATAGGGTAGGGCTGTTTCAAGGCATTGTACCGCTAGAAAGGCCATTCGCACGGCCCAGCGCGGTTGTGGGTCAAGCGGCCCATAGACCGCTTGCAGCCGTCCACCATCCATACTGTCCGACAGGATCGACACAACCTCGGCCCGGCCAAGCGGCTGCGCACTTGCGGCACCGTATGCGATGCGAAAGAACCGTATGCGCGCGCTTGCATTGCCCACGCTTTCCGAGATCAGATCAAGTTCTGGCCCGGTTTGCCCATCGGACATACCAAGCAGTTCCAGGCCGTTGTTGATGGCCCCGATTGGCGATATGAGGTCATGACAGATGCGGCTGCCGATCAATGCAGCCAGATTGATGTTACTTTGGCCCATCAATGGCCCCCAGATAGTGAAGTGGTAAAGGCCTGCACATGGAAGATCTGAATGCCATTCTGGCTCCCGGCATGTTGGTACGTCACCCCCAATATGATGAGTGGGGGATTGGGCAGGTTCAAAGCAATATCGCAGCCAAAATCACCGTGAATTTCCCCAATGAGGGCAAGGTGGTGATTGATGGGACGCGGGTTGCATTGATCCCGGTCTTTGATGCTTGAACATCCTTTCTAAAACCTTAACGCATTGCAACCTCTGGTCGCATGCGCCGCCAATCTCTACCCATTTGTAAGATATACCGATACACCGCCCGCGATGAGCCTGACCAAAGACCCAGAATTTCGTGTGAGCCTTGTGGACGACCCGACAGACCTGCGGGCGGCGCAGGCCTTACGTTACGATGTTTTCGTGCGTGAACTGGGCGGTGGTGGCGCGATGGTCGATCATGATGCCGGGCTTGAACGTGACCGCTTCGATCCTTTTTTTGATCATCTTGTTCTGCACGATGATGCAGTGGGGCAGGTTGTGGCCGTTTACCGGATGCTGCGCGCTGAACAGGCTAGGGCAGCGGGGCAATTCTACTCTGAAGATGAGTATGATCTGATGCCCCTGCGCGGGACGGGGCGAAGGCTGCTCGAGCTGGGTCGATCTTGCGTGCACAAAGACTATCGCGGTGGACCCGCGCTGTACCATCTTTGGAATGGACTTGCCGCCTATGTGGCGCAGCATGAGATTGAAATCATGTTTGGTGTTGCGTCATTTCACGGCACGGACCCGGACGCCTTGGCGCAACCGCTGTCACTGCTGCATCATCGGCACCTTGCACCTGAACCGTTGCGCGTGACGGCCCGCGCACCACATGCCGCCTCAATGAACCTGATGCCCGAAGATCAGATCGACCGACGCGCGGCGATGGTGGATATGCCCGCCTTGATCAAAGCCTATCTGCGCCTTGGCGGTGTGGTGGGTGAGGGGGCTTATGTCGATCATGCCTTCAACACGACAGATGTGTGCCTGATCATGGATACGGCAGCCATGTCGGACCGCCAGAAGCGGATTTATGGAGCAGTTTCATGAACATGACATGGGACGGCGCGCCGCCGCCTGACCATGTGGTGCGCGGGCCAGCTTCGGTGCTGCGCGTCCTTTGGCGGGGCATGGGCATCATCTTGGTCATTGTCATCGGATTGGCGTTGCTCCTGCCTTTGCGCCTGATTGAAAGACCGTTCTTTGGATTGGCGCGCCCATGGACGCCGTGGATCACGCAGGTGGTGTGCCGCTTGTCCCTGTTCTGGCTTGGGCTGTCATACATCCGCACTGGCAAGCCGATAAAGGGACGGGGCGCTATCGTGGCCAACCACTCTTCCTGGTTGGACATCTTTGTTCTGAATGCGGCCGATCGTATCTATTTCGTGTCGAAATCCGAGGTGGCCGGCTGGCCCGGTATCGGAACACTGGCACGCGCGACGGGGACGTTGTTCATCGCCCGTGATCCACGCGCGGCCAAGGAGCAGACGGAGTTGTTCCAAGAGCGGTTGCTGGCCGGTCAACGACTTCTTTTCTTTCCCGAGGGCACCAGTACAGACGGCTTGCGCGTCTTGCCGTTCAAGACGACCCTGTTCGCGTCATTTTTTGCTGAGGACCTGCGCCCACATCTGTCCGTGCAACCGGTCACCGTGGCGTACCATGCGCCGAAGGGCCTTGATGCCCGGACCTATGGCTGGTGGGGTGACATGGAATTTGGCACACACCTGTTGGCAACGCTGGCATTGCCAAGACATGGGCGGGTGGAAGTGATCTATCATGCGCCGTTGCGTGTGTCCGACTTCGCGGATCGCAAGGCTTTGGCGGCAGCGGCAGAGGTGGTGGTGCGGGCCAGCCATGCGCTCGCAGGAGATGAACCGGAGGTAAACGACGGGGCCGAAGTTTAACCTTTTGTCGCGCAGAAGGCTGGATGGCCGAACGCTGCCAGCCTGTAACTCCTCGTACACTCCCCGTACACCATGGATGCAGCGCATTATGGCAAAGCGGCTGTTGCCGAGCAGATTTTGTGTTTGTTTGATCCAAAGGACGCGCTTGCGCGCGACGCTTATCCAGCCGCCTGTGACTGTTGTGCTCGCAATTGTGCAACTGGGCGTGGATGGTGGCGAATGGGGCTTGCCATTTCAGAGCGCTTGGCATAATCGGCGCGCATTAACTCCGCAGTTCGGGGCGGGCAGATGGGGGAGACATCCCCAAATGTCCACCGGTTGGCGCATCCGCGCTGATACCCCGGGCAAGGCGAAAACCGGAAAAGGATAAAGCACATGGCTCTTCCCGAGTTCTCCATGCGCCAGCTGCTCGAAGCAGGCGTACACTTTGGTCACCAGACACAGCGCTGGAACCCGCGCATGTCGCCCTTCATCTATGGCGCGCGCAACGGTATTCACATCATGGACCTGACACAGACGGTTCCGATGCTGGACCAGGCGCTGCAAGCGGTGCGTGACACCGTTGCAAAAGGCGGCCGCGTTCTGTTCGTCGGCACCAAGCGTCAGGCTGCTGGCCCCATCGCTGAAGCCGCTGAAAAATGCGCGCAGTACTACATGAACCACCGTTGGTTGGGCGGAACGCTGACCAACTGGCAGACCGTGTCGCAATCCATCAACCGTCTGAAGGCGATTGATGAGCAGGCCGAGAACGGGTTCGAAGGCCTGACGAAGAAAGAGCGTCTGGGCATGGAACGTGACCAGGGCAAGTTGCAAGCCTCGCTTGGCGGTATCCGCGAAATGGGCGGTCGTCCCGACTTGCTGTTCGTCATCGACGTCAAGAAAGAAGCGCTGGCCGTAGCAGAGGCCAACAAGCTGGGTATCCCGGTTGTGGCTGTGGTCGACACCAACTGCTCGCCCGACGGTGTTGATTACATCATTCCCGGCAACGATGACGCGGCCCGCGCGATTGCGCTGTACTGTGATCTGGCATCTCGCGCGGCCCTCGACGGCATGAGCGCCCAATTGGGTGCGGCTGGTGTTGACCTTGGCGCGATGGAAGAAGCGCCGGTTGAAGAAGCTGTGGCCGAAGAGGCACCTGCAGAAGAAGCTGCTGCCGAAGCGCCTGCGGAAAGCTGAAGCGTCACAGAACTGACATGTGCGGCGGGCTAAGCCCTGCCGCACCCCACACCTATTTGAGGAGAGCCAAGAGATGGCAATCACAGCAGCATTGGTGAAAGAACTGCGCGACAGCACCGGCGCAGGCATGATGGACGCGAAAAAAGCACTGACCGAGACCGGTGGCGACATGGAAGCCGCTGTTGACTGGCTGCGCACCAAGGGTCTGGCAAAAGCCGCCAAGAAATCCGGCCGTACGGCCGCCGAAGGTCTGGTGGCTGTTGTTGTCGATGGCGGCACAGGTGTCGCGGTCGAAGTGAACTCGGAAACCGACTTTGTCGGAAAGAACGCTGAGTTCCAGGAAATGGTGTCCGGCATCGCCAAGGCCGCTTTGGGCGTGGACGATGTTGAAGCACTTGCTGCTGCCGATATGGGCGGCAAGTCAGTGGCCGACGTCGTGACCGACAAGATCGCAACCATTGGTGAGAACATGTCCGTGCGCCGCATGGCCAAGATTTCGGGCGGCACGGTTGTGTCCTACGTCCACAATGCGGCAACCGCCGGCATGGGCAAGATCGGTGTTCTGGTTGCTATGGACGGCGGCGACGAGGCATTCGGCAAGCAGGTTGCGATGCACATCGCGGCTGTGAACCCCGCTGCGTTGTCCGAGGCCGACATGGATGCTGCCGTGGTTGAGAAGGAAAAGCAGGTTCAGATGGATATTGCCCGTGAAAGCGGCAAGCCTGAGCAGGTCATCGAGAAGATGATCGTCGGTCGGATGAAGAAATTCGTGGCCGAATCGACTCTGTTGAACCAGTCATTTGTCGTTAACCCCGATCTGACGGTCGAAGCGGCGGCCAAGGAAGCCGGCGCCACCATCACCGGCTTTGCCCGTCTGGAAGTGGGCGAAGGCATTGAGGTTGAGAAGGAAGACTTTGCAGCCGAGGTTGCGAAAGCCGCTCAGGGCTGATCTTTCCCTTGCATAGAACATGAAACGGCGTGCCCATTGTGGCACGCCGTTTTGCTTTGGAGGGATCGGTTCATGCTGGATGTGGGGGATGGTCACCGCCTGTGGTTCGAACAGGCTGGGAAAGGTGTAGATGCCCTCGTTCTGCATGGCGGGCCCGGGTCTGGTTGCAAGCCGGGTCACTATGATCTGTTCGATCTGTCGCGATACCGGGTGACCTTGCTGGATCAGCGCGGCTGTGGTCGTTCCGTGCCTTTGGCCTCAGAAACGCTGGAGGCTTTGGAGGCGAACACGACGCAGCATCTGATTGCCGACATCGAAACACTGCGTGTCCATCTGGGCGTGGAGGCTTGGGTGCTGTTCGGTGGTTCCTGGGGGTCGACATTGGCTTTGGCCTATGCCCAAGCCCATCCTACGCGCGTGCGCGCGATGGTGTTGGCGGGCGTGGCAACAACGGCTGAGCGAGACTTGCGTTGGTTGTATGGGGATGTGGGGAACATGTTTCCCGAAGCCTACGAGGCGTTTTGTGCAGCTGTGCCTCACGTGAGCAGGGACCCCGGTGCGACCATGGAGCGTATTCGTGCCTACGCTGATCTGTTGCGTGATCCGGTCCGTGCGCAAAGGGCGGCGGATGCGTGGTGCCAGTGGGAGACCGGGATTTTTGGCGGCGATATTCATGCACCGGGATCCCGCTATTCCAACCCGTCCTTCCGGCTGGGGTTTGCGCGGATCGTTACGCACTATTTTGCCCATGGTGCTTGGATGGAGGACGACCAATTGTTGCGGAATCTCCGATCCATCTCGCATATACCGTGCGCTATGATCCACAGCCGCTTCGATCCGTCCTGTCCGTTGCGTGCACCGTGGGAATTGGACCAAGCTTGGCCGGCAGCGACCCTGCGGGTGCTGACCGGCACCACCCATTCCGCATTGGACAAAGAGATGACCGTTGCCATTCGTTCAGCGACGGATTCATTGGCTATTTGAAGATGTGGGTGGGCGAGACCGCGTTTGGGGTCGCAATCCCGCCCGTTTGTCGGCGTCCTTGGCCACGGGGATGAGACACGTGGACGCTACAAAGTCCGACCCACCTGCTGAAAAATACACAGGCGAGCCGGGTCCGGAAGAACCGGTCGAAACGCATTGCCCTCGTAATCGCGAGAGGTCCGTTTCGCTGTTCCCTGGCTAAAGCCACCACTCACGGAACATCCCTACAATGCCAAATTTACCGCCTGTTAGCAAAGTGGGGGATTCCTTACCCAATGGTCAAAAATTTCAATAACTCGTCTTGAGGTTGTAATTTTGTGTCTTTTTTAGGCGATCATACACAGAAAATGGTCGAAAGAGCGCCTTCGATCAGATTTCAAAGGTCTGTTCCAGAGGCGCCCAGTGCGACAGAACTTGCAGATTCGTTCGTTCAAAAACCAGTACGTTGCCACCGCCGCCAGGCCCTTGATCATGGTCACGGCTGATGGGTGTGTTGGCGCAAGCGCAATACAAAAGCGAGCCGACCGCACCGTGCCCGACGACCAGGATATCACCTGGTGGCGCGGTTTCTGTCATGTTTTGAATGCTTGTCAGAATGCGCTTCTGTGCATCTTGTGCACGCTCCCACCCCCGGATTGATTGCGTGGGGTTGGCAAAGAATGCGTCGGCGGTGGCTTCGAACTCGACCGGAGGCAGGTAACCCGTTGCGGAGCGGTCATTTTCGTAGCTGTCTTTGGCGATGATGACGTCCAAGCCCAAGGCAGAGGCAAGTGGGTCAGCTGCATCACGTGCTTTGCGCTCAGGGCTCGAATAAACCGAACGGGTCCCATTCAGCCGGTCGCGGGCAATTGCGGCAAGGGCGTCTATTCGCGCTTTGCCCACGTCATTCAATGACCATTCGGTGATTGGTACATCTGGATTTATCAGAACCTGTGGATGGCTCAGATACATCAGTCGTGCAGCACGGGCCATTATGCTTCGAGGATAAACATCTGATTTGCAAAGGCCGCCTTCAGGACAGCTTGGGCTGTGGTTTCCACTGCCAGTGCTTCCCGCGCGAGGCGAAGATGCTTTTCAACTGTCGCCGACGTTAGCCCCATCAAAACTGCAATATCCTGCATGGTCTTGCCATCGCCAACCCATTCCAGAGCTTCACGCTGGCGTTTGGTCAGCGACCGATTTGGAGCCGTATAGGGCAGGGTGAGAATTTTAAGGTGTGCCACATTGTTCATGAGGTGGATGTCGCGCCCATGTTCCGCCCACACCGCGTCGATCTCTTCCTGCGTCATGCCCGCGCGTGCCGTCAGGGCAATTGCGCCCTTAGAGCGGGCAGAGACCGACTTGAAGCTGATCGTGTATCCCACGGTTACACCCATGGAATAATTGAACTCCAGGACGCGCTGCTCAGACGGGCTAAGTGTTTCAGAGGACTGCATTTGCGCCAGGATGCCCCAGCTGCACGCCCCTTCGTTGTTCAAGGCCCAGTTGACCATCGGGGCGTGCACATAGTGTTGTTCGCCCAGGAAGGTGTCCGTATAGGCGCGGTCGTGATTTGTAAGGATGATGAAATCCTCTGGGTCCCCCAGCGAGTTGCCCGAACGGTAGCGGGTGAAGCCATAGATCAACCTGTCAAACCCGTATTCGGCCATCTTGCGCGAATGGGCTTCCCATAGTTCCTCTATGGTTTGGCAGTTCGACAGCCTGTGCAGATAGCTTTTCAAGTCCGCCCCCCAAGGTGTCCTATCAACGCGTCCAGAGCCAGAGTATAGCCTGCAACGCCAAAGCCGCAAATCATGCCAACGGCGACCGGCGCAATATAGCTGTGGTGCCGGAATGCCTCCCGTGCGTGGATATTGCTGAGGTGCAGTTCCACGACCGGCAGTTCGGTTCCAAGGATCGCATCATGCAAGGCGATCGATGTGTGCGTGTAAGCGCCCGCATTCAGAACGATCCCGTCATGTGTGCCCTTCGCCGCATGAATCGCGTCAACCAGCCCGCCCTCGTGATTGGACTGCCCGCATGTGACGTCATATCCGTTCTTCGTCCCGTGCTCGCGACATAGCTGCTCGACCTCAGGCAACGTCGTTGCGCCGTAAATCTCGGGCTGTCGGGTGCCGAGCAGATTCAGATTGGGGCCGTTGAGGACAAGAACAGAAGTCATGGGAAAAACCTTAGATTTATGCTGGTGTTATCCATTCTGCCCCACATCTGTCCAGTGCGGGGTTATACGGATGGGTCAAAGACCGCCAATCCAAGCCATTCTGCAACAAGTGCTGGCGTTTCCGATCCCTCAATGTCGATCGTCAACGCCATGGTCCGCAACAACTCACTTTCGTTCCGCTTTTGAACGTCGTTGAGTGTGAAACGTCCTCGCAGCCGGTTGCCGGGCCGCACCACAGCCAGGAAACGTAGACGATTGAAGCCGTAGTTTATTCCCATGACTTGCCCAGGCATGAGGGGAAAGCAGTCATATGCGAAACGCGATGCCAGGCTGAGTGTCAGGAAACCGTGCGCAATTGTGCTGCCAAAGGGTGTATCTTTGGCCCGCGCCGGATCGACATGAATCCACTGATCATCATGGGTGGTTGCCGCAAACTGGTCGATCATTGCCTGATCGACGGTGATCCAGTTGGATACGCCAACTTCGGTCCCGACCTGTTGCGATAGTGTTTCCAGCGCAGCGTCGATGCTCATGGATCGGCGCCCACACGCACCATGCGTTTGCCGGTGTTGTCGCCGTTTAACAGTCCGATCAGGGCCTTTGGCGCGTTTTCCAGCCCTTCGACGATATCTTCGGTGACCTTGATCTTTCCTTGCTGGACCCAGGCTTGCAACGCGCGCGTTGCCTTGGCGTCGTCGCGCGCAAAGTCCATGACGATGAACCCTTCCATAAGCAGGCGTTTGACGACAACAACGCCGGGCAGGTTGCGGGGGCCGGTAGGGTTGGTCGTGTCATACTGGCTGATTGCGCCACAGCACACGACGCGACCACGTTCGTTCATGAGGGCCAAAGTGGCTTCAAGAATGTCTCCACCCACATTGTCGAAATAGACGTCGATGCCATTCGGACAGGCTGCCTTGAGGGCTTTGAACACACCGCCCGCGTGGTAGTCGATGCAGGCGTCGAACCCCAGATTGTCAGTGACAAATGCACATTTCTCTGGTCCTCCGGCAATCCCAACCACGCGGCACCCAAGGGCTTTACCAATCTGACCAACATAGCCACCGACGGATCCCGCGGCGGCGCTCACCACGATGGTTTCGCCAGCCAACGGTTGACCGATCTGCATCAGCCCATGGAAGGCTGTTTTGCCTGCAATACCGTATACACTCAGCAGATGGCTGAGCGGTTGGACCTTGGGCAGCTTCTGCAACTTGTGGGCCGGGCGCGTGACATGGTCGGCCCAAACACTCTCTGCCGCGACGATGTCACCAGGTGCGAGGCGGGGCGACTTGCTCTCTACCACTTCGCAGATTGCGTAGGTGGGCATCGGGTCACCCGCATTCACTGCGTCGCGGTAGGTTGCACCCTGCATCCACGACCGGTTGGCAGCGTCGATGCTCATCAGGATGGTGCGCAAGAGTACCTCGCCGTCCTGTGGGGTGGGCATGGCCACATCCTGCAGTTCGAATTGTTCGGGGCCAAGCGCACCCTGAGGCAGGCTGGCAACGACAATCTGACGGTTGGTCATAGTATGGCTCCTGTGTATGAGGGGGCATGACGAGAGAGTACCGACAACCCGTTTACGCGCCGCCCGCCGGGGCAGCAGACCTGTTTCTGATACGGCATGGCGAAAGTGCACCCGCGCGACCGGGTGTGAGTTTTCCAATGAAGGATGGCAGCGGCGATCCACCGTTGCATCCGCAGGGTGAACGGCAGGCATTGGCCGTTGGAGAACGCCTCAAAGGTGAAGCGTTTGCAGCGCTTTACGTGACGAAGTTGACACGTACGCACCAGACGGCGGCGCCTCTTGCGCAGCACTTGGGTATGACCCCGATCGAAAACCCCAACTTGCATGAGGTGAATCTTGGTGACTGGGATGGGGGCCTGTATCGTATCAAGGCCGCCGAGGGAGACCCGATCTATCAACGCGTCCGAGATACGCAGGACTGGTCGCCGATCCCTGGGGCAGAGAGTCGCGATGTGTTTTTTGGCCGGGTGCGCCAGGGGTTGATGGACGTCGCGCAAGCCCATGGGAACGAGCGCGTCGCGGTCTTTGTCCACGGAGGTGTGATCGGTGCCGCCCTTGCCATGGCAACCGGGTCGGAACCCTTTGCGTTTCTCGGCGCAGCCAACGGATCGATCAGCCGCCTCGTCATCGATGGTCAGCGTATGATCGTGCGGGGGTTCAATGAAACGCAGCACCTGGACCACCTTTAGTCGTTTGTGAGCACAACCTTGCCCAAGACCTTGCGGTCGGCGATCAAGTCCAGCGCCTTGGCCGCGTCCTGCATCGGAAAACTGGCAGAGATGTGCGGTTTTACTTGGCCTTTCTCATACATCTCAAAGAGTTCCGCGATATTTTGCATGTGCCCTGCGGGATTGCGGTAGATTGAGGCACCCCAGAATACCCCGACGATCTGGCACGATTTCAAAAGCGTCAGGTTCAGTGGGATGGCGGGAATACCGGCAGGAAACCCGACAACCAGAAAACGGCCGCTCCAAGCCATCGACCGGATCACGGGTTCGGCATAGTCGCCACCCACGGCGTCATAGGCCACGTGAACGCCTTCTGAGCCAGCGACCTTCTTGATCTCACCCGAGAGAGCTTTTTGCGCATCACGGTCCATTTCGCGTGGGTAGATGATTGCATCGTCAGCGCCCAGATCGCGGCAAAACTGCGCTTTTTCCTCAGAACTCACCGCGGCGATCACGCGGGCACCGGCCGCCTTGCCAAGCTCAATCGCTGCCGCACCGACGCCGCCGGCCGCGCCCAGAATGAGAAGTGTTTCGCCGTCCTTCAATTCTCCTCGGCTTTTCAATGCGTAGTGGGAGGTCCCGTATGTGAAGATGAAGCAGGCCGCCTCATCGAACGGCATGTTGTCGGGGATTTTCACGCAAGACGTTGCAGGGGCACAAAGATGGGTGGTGAAGCCACCAAAACCGGTCATGGCTAGCACGCGGTCGCCGACTGCCAGATGCGAAACGCCGTCGCCCAGCGCCTCGACAACGCCTGACACCTCGCCGCCAGGGGCAAAAGGGCGTGGTGGTTTGACCTGGTAGAGATCACGAATGATCAATGTGTCTGGAAAGTTCACGCCGGCTGCTTTGACTGCAATTCGCACTTCGCCTTTCTTTGGTTCCGGCGTGGATCCTTCGGTCCATTCCAGCGTTTCGGGGCCACCGGGTGCGGTGCTGAGCATGGCGTGCATATAGGGTCCTCCCACCCATGACGTTACGGCAGGGGTGCAATGTGCCTGCCTTTGTCTCATCCTGCAGTTGAGGAGGCGCGGCTGTAAAGTCGCGGACAGGGCGACGTAACGGTAGCCTGCAGACGGGAGGAGAGAGCCATGGACCCCAACACCCTTTTTTCATTGAATGGAAAGGTGGCTCTTGTCACCGGTGGTGCGACCGGCATTGGGCGGATGGCCGCCACAGGTCTGATGATGGCGGGCGCGCGTGTTCTGATCGCAAGTCGCAAAGGCGACGCCTGCGAGGCTGTCGCTGCCGAGCTGAACGCCATGGATGCGCAGGGTTCCGCCGAGGGGTTCGCAGGTGATGTCGGCAGCGAAGAAGGTATCGCAGCCCTAGTCGCTGAGGTCTCCAAACGCACAGACAAACTGCATATCCTGATGAACAATTCCGGCGTCACTTGGGGTGCGCCGATGGGGCAGTTTCCACATCAGGCATGGGAAAAGGTCATGAACGTCAACGTGGCCGGTCTGTTTCACCTCACGCAGAGCCTGCTGCCGATCCTGATCAAGACCGCGACTGCAGATGATCCGGCGCGCGTGATCAACGTTGGGTCGGTCATGGGCGATGCGCCATTGGGCGACGGGGCCTATTCGTACGCTGCGTCCAAGGCGGCCGTGCTGCACATGACCAAGATCATGGCCAAAGAGCTGGCGGGGCACCACGTGACCGTGAATGCGCTGGCACCGGGGCCGTTTGTCAGCAAGATGACGGCCTTCGCTACAGCAGATGAAGGTATGCGTAAGAAGGTTGGCGCCGATGTTCCCTTAGGTCGCGTGGGCCGTGACGAGGATATCGCAGGCTGCATGCAGTTCCTGTGCGGGCAGGGCGGTGCCTACCTCACTGGGGCCATCTTACCGGTGTCTGGGGGCATTCAGGTCATGTCTGGCCCAAACCTGTTCCGCGCGGCGCTGGAGGGATGATCCGCTTCGACGATCAGGTTGCCATTGTGACGGGGGCCGGCGCGGGCTTGGGGCGTTCTCATGCCGTGGGGTTGGCTGCGCGTGGCGCGCGGGTGGTTGTGAATGATATGGGCGACGCCACTTCAGTGGTTTCGGACATCGAGACGGCGGGCGGGCAGGCTTTGGCAATCGCTGCCGACGTCTCGGATGCAGACTCAGTCCGAGGCATGGTCGCGCAGGTTATGGAGCGTTGGGGACGTGTCGACATCCTGATCAACAACGCCGGTATCTTGCGCGACAAGACCTTTGCCAAGATGGACATGGATGACTTTGCCAAGGTGATCGATGTGCACCTAATGGGAACGGCGCAGTGCTGTCACTCGGTGTGGCCGATCATGCGTGCACAGGGTTATGGCCGCATCGTGCTGACGGCCTCCGGATCGGGGTTGTACGGCAACTTTGGTCAATCCAACTATGGAGCAGCCAAGGCGGCGATGGTCGGTTTGATGAATGTGCTGCATCTTGAGGGTGCGCGGGATGACATCCGGATCAATACGCTGGCCCCAACTGCGGCAACGGCAATGACCGAAGGGTTACTGCCGCAAGCGGCGCTGGATCTGCTCCAGCCCGAAACAATCACTCCTGGTGTTCTGCACCTTGTCAGTCAGGATGCACCAAGTGGCACAATCCTATCAGCGGGTGCCGGCACATTTGCGGTCACTCGGATTACAGAAACCCAAGGTGCGTTGATCGAGGGCGAGATCACCCCCGAAGCCGTTGCCGCCGCGTGGTCCAAAATCTCCGATCCCACGGATGCTGAACCACTGGAAAACGCTTTTGCCCAGACTCGCAAATACGCACTGCGCGCGGCGAAGGCTAAAGGGGTCGATCTTGACTGGTAGCGGCCAATGTTCCTTCATCTTACCAAGGAAAATCCGGGGTCCGGGGCAGCGTCCCGGTCCGTTCCTCTCAACCCGAACAAGGACCAGATAAATGCGCGACGCTGTCATCGTCTCAACCGCTCGGACCCCCATCGGCAAAGCCTATCGCGGGGCATTCAATGCGACGACGCCACAGGCTTTGGCGGCCCATGCCATCGAACACGCCGTCAAACGGGCTGGCATTGAAGGTGGCGACGTGCAGGACGTGATCCTTGGGGCAGCGCTGCAACAGGGGCACACTGCCAGCAACATCGCGCGGCAGGCGGCTATTCGGGCCGGATTGCCCGTGACTGTGGCGGGCATGAGTGTGGATCGGCAATGTGCATCCGGGATGATGGCCATTGCCACGGCTTCCAAACAGGTGGTCCAAGATGGGATGGATGTGGTCATCGGCGGCGGGGTTGAATCCGTATCGATGGTTCAAACCCCCGAGATGCGTGCGCATGGCGACCCGTGGCTCAAAGAGAAAAAGCCGGAAATCTATATGACCATGCTGGAGACGGCAGAAACAGTGGCTGATCGGTATGGCATCAGCCGCGCGGCCCAAGACCGTTACGCGGTACAATCCCAGGCTCGCACTGCCGCCGCGCAAGAGGCGGGCAAGTTTGCGGACGAGATTGTGCCCATGTCAACGGTGATGAAGTTTCAAGACAAAGAAACCAAGGCGATTTCCGAGCATGAAGTCACCTTGGAGAAAGACGAAGGCAATCGCCCCGGCACGACATATGAAAACATTGCTGGTCTCAAACCGGTGTTTTCGAACGGCATTCATGTAGAGCAAGGCGAGTACATCACCGCAGGCAATGCATCGCAGCTGTCTGATGGTGCATCAGCGGCGGTCGTGATGGAGGCGTCGTTGGCGGAGAAAAAGGGCCTGAGCCCTCTTGGCCGCTGCGTCGGAGTGATGGCCGCAGGTTGCGAACCCGACGAAATGGGCATTGGTCCGGTCTTTGCCGTTCCCCGTCTTCTTGAGGCGCATGGGCTTGCAATGGACGACATTGGACTTTGGGAACTGAACGAGGCCTTTGCCGTTCAGGTGCTGTACTGCCGCGATACACTTGGTATCCCTGATGAGCTGTTGAACGTGAGTGGTGGTGCCATCTCGATTGGGCATCCCTATGGCATGTCTGGCGCGCGGATGGTCGGTCATGCTTTGATCGAAGGCAAGCGGCGCGGCGCGAAACATGTGGTGTGCACCATGTGTGTCGGCGGCGGCATGGGTGCGGCCGGGCTATTCGAAGTGCTTTGAGCATCTTATCTTGGAGCGGTCGAGATTTTTGGTGAAGCGACGGGCTGGGCGATGGATAAACAAGTGACACGGCAGGATCAGTTGCCAACCGCATTGCAAGGCCTCCGCATTCCAATGATTGCAGCCCCTCTATTCATCATCTCGGTGCCCGAATTGGTGATTGCCCAATGCAAGGCGGGCATCGTTGGATCGTTTCCGGCACTGAATGCACGTGAGGATGAGGGTGAACCGCCGCTTCTGGACGCGTGGCTGACACAGATTTCAGAAGAGCTTGACCGTCACAACCAGGCCAATCCCGACACACCTGCAGCCCCCTTTGCCGTCAATCAGATCGTGCACAGGTCGAACGGGCGGCTGGAGCGCGACCTGGAGATTTGCGTCCGGCACAAGGTCCCAATCTGGATCACATCGCTGGGCGCACGCGTCGAAGTAAACGAGGCTGCACATTCCTGCGGCGGCGTTGTCCTGCATGACATCATCAACAACACGTTTGCCCGAAAAGCGATAGACAAAGGCGCCGATGGTCTGGTCGCCGTTGCGGCGGGAGCAGGTGGTCACGCCGGCCAACAGTCTCCCTTTGCTCTTATCCGCGAAATCCGAGAATGGTTTGATGGTCCAGTAGCTCTTTCTGGCGCCATCGCTACGGGTGAAGCATTGTTGGCCGCTCGCGCATTGGGTGCCGATTTTGGTTATGTCGGCTCACCTTTTGTTGCGACAGACGAAGCCAACGCGGTTCAGGGATATAAGGACATGATCGTAGAAAGCGGTGCCGAGGACATCGTCTATTCCTCACTGTTTACTGGTGTGTGGGGCAACTACCTGCGCGGTTCGGTCGAAGCGGCTGGTATGGATCCTGATAACCTGCCCACCGCAGATGCTGCATCGATGAACTTCTCATCGGGGTCTTCTAAGCCCAAGGCCTGGAAGACAATCTGGGGGTCAGGACAGGGGGTGGGGGCTGTCACCTCGATAGGACCCGCGGCCGCAATCGTCGATAGGATCGCCGGAGAATATGCGGAAGCCGGGGCGCGGCTGGCTCGGGATTTTTCAGGAAAACTGTGATGGACACCCAAACACTCGATACAGCCGCGGTGGCAGCCTTTCTCAAAGACAAGTTGCCAGGGTTTGACAAATCCATCGAGGCGACAAAGTTCGCGGGCGGCCAATCCAACCCGACATTCCTTTTGCAGACACATGCCGGGAACTACGTTTTACGGCGCAAGCCACCGGGGCAGCTTTTAAAATCGGCCCATGCGGTGGATCGAGAGTTTCGTGTGCAAAAGGCACTTCACGGTTCGGATGTACCGGTCGCCAAAATGCAATTTCTGTGCCAGGACCCGGCCGTCATCGGGTCTGACTTCTATGTCATGGACCATGTCGTAGGGCGGAATTTCAACGAGCCGACCATGGATGGTGTGAACATCGAAGATCGGACGGCCATCATTGAAGATATGAACCGCGTTTTGGCAGCTTTGCACGAGGTTGATGTCGATGCCGTTGGGCTGTCGGATTATGGTCCGCCCGGGCACTACCTGGAGCGGCAGGTTGCCCGCTGGACGAAGCAGTATCGCGCGTCTGAAACCCAGAACATCCCATCGATGAACAGGTTGATTGAGCGGCTTGAGGCAGACATGCCCGAAGATGATGGCCAGCGCACACTGGTGCATGGAGACTACCGCATCGACAATATGATCTTTGAGGCGGAGGGCACGCGTTGTCTCGCCGTTCTGGATTGGGAACTCAGCACAATCGGGCACCCCTACGCGGATCTGGCATCGGTCATCATGCAATGGCAACTTCCAGCCGGACCGCAAGGCCGAGGATTGATGGGCGTGGACCGCGCCAGTTTGGGGCTGCCATCGGATGCAGAATTTGTTGCGGCATATTGCCAAAGACGCGGGTTGGAGCATGTCGATCGGTTCGGTTTCTTCGTTGCGTTTTGCTTTTTTCGCATGGGAGCGATCATCCAAGGTGTCCTAAAACGGGCGCTCGACGGGAATGCATCCAATCCGGAACGGGCAATGCAGCTCGGGGCGTTTGTTCCAGTGTTTGCCGATAACGGCCTCAAGGCACTTGAGCACGATAAATAACAGTCTGTTACAGGTCTTTCCTGAAGTGATACTTCAAGAATATATCAGGCATGGCAAAGGCATGCCCGGATTCAACCTAGACGCTTGACTTATCCTGTACCTGTGCAACGCTGGACCTATCCCGCCTCGTAAACTGGCCCGAAAGAGGCTGTCCTGGCGGTTCGCGTCCTAGGGAGGAACATCATGCGCACTACCACAATGCTTGGGTTGACCACTGCCCTCACTTTGGCCGCCAGCGCGTTTGCCGCTGGTGCTGACACGATCAAAATCGCTTTCATTGACCCCTTGTCCGGCCCCTTCGCCGGGACAGGTACCAACGGGCTGCACCAATATGAGTTCGCCGCCGAAGAATTGGTGAACAAAAAAGGCGGAGTCTTGGATGGCGACATGTTCGAGATTGTGGCCTTTGACAACAAGATCAGCCCCAAGGAATCGCTGATCCAGTTGCAGGTCGCGATTGATCAGGGCATTCGCTATATCGCACAGGGCAATTCGTCAGGCGTTGCCAATGCGCTCACCGAAGCGATCAATAAGCACAACCGCCGCAATCCGGACGACAGGGTTCTGTTTCTCAACTATTCGGCGGTCGATCCCGCACTGACAAACGACAAATGCAACTTCTGGCATTTCCGTTTCGACGCCAACGCGGACATCAAGATGGATGCGCTGACGGACAGCATCGTTAGCAATGATGCGATCAAAAATGTCTATATCATTGGTCAGGACTATAGCTTCGGCAAAGCCGTTGCGGCTGCCGCTGTAAAGTATCTGGGTGAAAAGGCCCCGGAGATCGAGATCGTTGGGAACGAGCTGCATCCCATCGGCAAGGTCAAGGATTTCACGCCTTACAGCCGCAAGATCGTCGCCTCCGATGCGGATGCGGTCATCACGGGGAACTGGGGTGCTGACATGGTGGGGCTTGGCAAATCCGTGCTGGAGAACGGGTTCACTGGACCGATCTATACCTACTACGCTGCCGCCGACGGGATCACCGCGGCTTTCGGAGATGCGGGGGTCGGAAGCCTAAGGCTTGTGGCCGAGGGTCAATTGAACCCGCCGCCAAACGACCGCGCTTCCGAGTACATTCAGGCGTTCAAAGCCAAGTACCCTGATGGCAATTTGAGCCAGGCTCGCATCACCAACGTTATCGAGATGCTGGCGAAGGCAATTAATGAGGCTGGTACCGCGGACGACGTCGTGCCGGTGGCCTATGCGCTTGCCGGTATGGAGCACGAGAGCCTGTGGGGCGGCAATTTGATGATGCGCGAAAGCGATCACCAACTGATCCAGAACGTGCATATCATGGAGCATACCGATGACGTGGTGTACGACCATGACAATTCGGGCTTCGGTGTGAAGGTGGTCAAGACGGTCGAAATGGCCGCGGCCGACAGCCCGACAAGCTGCAAGATGCGTCGCCCGTGACTTGCTCCGGCGGGGTTGCGTTTCGCTGGCCCCGCATACTTCTTCTGACCCAAAATACCGCGGGGAGTTTGAGGGGTGGAACCCTCATTCTCAAACAGTAATCGCGTCGCGCAAGCGGCATTGGGATCACGCCTGATATGGACCTTATCCTCGTCAATCTGATCGATGGACTTGTGACCGGCCTGCTGCTTTTCATGCTGTCGGCAGGTCTGACGCTTATCTTTTCAATGATGGGTGTGCTCAACTTTGCCCATGCCAGTTTCTACATGCTGGGCGCCTATTTTGCCTTCCAGATCAGCCTGTACCTTGGGTTTTGGATGGGCTTGCTGATCGCGCCGATTGTGGTGGGTGTGTTGGGAGCGGGTGTTGAGCGATACGGGCTCAGACGCGTGCATCAATACGGCCACGTGCCCGAGTTGATCTTCACCTTTGGGCTCGCCCTGCTGATTGAAGAGGTTGTGCAGTTCATCTGGGGCAAGAACCAGATGCCCTATGCGACGCCCGACATTTTGCAATTCACTGCGTTCTCCATCGCGGGCAACTCTATCCCGGCCTACAAGATATTCATGATCTTTATCTCGATCGCGATCTTCATTGGATTGCTCTACGTTCTGACCCGCACGCGTGTCGGCATGATCATTCAGGCAGCCCTGACATATCCCAAAACGGTCGAGGCTTTGGGGCACAATGTTCCATTGATCTTTATGGGGGTGTTTGGCGTTGGAACGGCCTTGGCCGGTGTTGCCGGGGTCATCGCTGGACCGGTGTTAGGCACGTTTCCGGGGATGGCCTTTGTCCTTGGCTCGATCGTTTTTGTTACAATCGTCATTGGCGGACTTGGCTCGCTTTGGGGCGCGCTTGTCGCGTCCTTGCTCATTGGTTGGATCACGACCTTTTCCAAAGCCTATAATCTGCGGATGGAGGATCTGCTCACCTGGCTTGGCTTCACCAAGCCCGAGCCAATTTGGGACAGCGCATGGCGTGATCTGTGGTCCATCACCAGTCCCCAGATCGCGGATATCCTGCCCTACATCCTGATGGTGCTGATCCTGATCTTCCGTCCTTATGGCCTGTTCGGGAAGCGCGGCGTATGACAGAACAGTTCACCACAGACCCGACAAAACCGGCACAGCGCATGCGCGCCGGTTCCATGGTCATCCCACTGATGCCATGGGGTATCGCCGCTGTATTGCTCATGGTTCTGCCGTTCATTTTCACGGCAAATTCTGCCATCACCATCATGAACCAGATGGCCATTACGATCATCTTTGCACTGGCCTACAACATGCTGCTGGGGCAGGGCGGGATGCTGTCCTTCGGTCACGCGGTCTATGCCGGTGTCGGCGGGTTTGCCTGTGTTCACATCATGAACATGGACGACTTCTTTGCCGGCATCCCGCTGCCGTTGCTCCCCATCTTCGGCGGACTGATGGGGATGGGGCTGGCCACCATTGTTGGTAGTTTTTCAACGCGCAAGGCGGGCACGGTCTTTGCTATGATTAGCCTTGGTGTCGGCGAATTGATTGCAGCCTGTTCGGTTATCATTGTTGCCTTCTTCGGCGGCGAAGAAGGGATTTCCGGCGATCGCACCTACGGCCTGCCGTTTTTCGGCGTCGAGTTCCTGCAACAGATCGAGGTGTACTACTTGATCGCTGTTTGGCTGATGATCTCTGCCGCGTTGATGTACTTGTATTCCCGTACGCCGTTGGGGCGCATGGCAAATGCGGTTCGGGACAATCCGGAACGCGCCGAGTTTCTCGGCTACTCCGCGCGCTGGGTGCGCTTTTTTTCTTTCGTTGGCTCTGGTTTCTTTGCGGGCATTGCAGGGGCGTTGTTCGCCATCAACTACGAAATTCTGACCGAGGAAAACCTGAACACAACTCAGTCAGGCATCATCCTCTTGGTCACGTTCCTTGGAGGTGTCGGTTTCTTCTTTGGGCCGATCCTTGGGGCCATCGTGTTTACGCTCGTACAAACCGTGCTGAGCCTGCAAACCGAACTCTGGGGCTTTTACCTTGGCATCGTCTTTGTCGTGACGGTGATGTTCTTTCCCGGTGGTTTGGCTGGGCTCATCATGATGCATGTACCTGCCATGCGATTGGGCAAGCTGGGACGGCTCGGCATCCCGTACCTGAAAACACTGGGTGCCGGGGCAATCGGTTGTTTGGGCGCGGCCGCGTTGATCGAAATGACGTTTCACCTGAGACATGCCAGCACCGGCGATCACGAAATGACAATCTATTGGACCACCTTCGACAGTCACGCTGTTGTACCGTGGATCATCGCCGTTGCAGTTACAATACTAGGCTTCGGCCTTGCGCGTCGCACCGCACCTAACATGGCTGCGGCATGGAACGAAGCAAACACGCCAGACGGAGCCGCGCAATGAGCGCCGCACTGGAACTTGACGGGCTAAAGAAGTCCTTTGGCCAGACCGAGATCATACGCGGCGTCGATTTGAGCATAGGACAGGGTGAGCGGCACGCGATTATTGGTCCGAATGGGGCCGGAAAATCCACGCTTTTCAACCTGATCACCGGCCGTTTCCCACAGACCGAGGGGGCGATCCGGCTGCATGGTCAGGATCTGGCAGGCAAGGCCCCGTACGAAATCAACCGTATGGGACTGTCACGCAGTTTTCAGATCACCAACATTTTTCCGAAGATGACAGTGTTTGAAAATGTGCGGTGTTCGCTGCTTTGGTCCATGGGCTATCGCTATAACTTCTGGTCCATGGTTGGTCGCAGCCGTGCACTGACAGAGGGTGCGGACGGCATTCTTGAGCAGATCAACCTGACGGCCCGGCGCGATTTGCCCGCAGGGGTGCTCAGCTACGCCGAACAACGCGCGCTAGAGATTGGGATTACCATTGCTGGCGGTGCGGATGTGATCATGCTGGACGAACCCACTGCCGGGATGAGCCATTCGGAAACCGACTATATCGTCGACTTGATCCGTACCGTGACAACGGGAAAGACATTGATCATGGTCGAGCACGATATGGGCGTGGTCTTTGGCCTCGCAGATCAAATATCGGTGTTGGTCTACGGCGAAATCATCGCGACTGGCACGCCGGAGTCTGTGCGCGCAAACCCCAAGGTGCAGGAAGCGTACCTTGGAGAAGCATTGGAGGCGCACTGATGCTCGATGTTGCTGACCTGCACGCCTATTATGGCAAGTCCCATATCCTTCAGGGGGTCAACATCCGGATCGCCGAGGGTGAGATTGTCGCGCTGTTGGGCCGGAACGGGGTGGGGCGTTCGACCACCTGCAAGGCAGTGATGGGCGAGGTCGAGCCGCATGGCTCTGTCAAATTCCGCGGGCAGGAGATTGCCGGCAAGAAAGCCTATGAGGTTGCCAATCTCGGGATTGGATATGTGCCCGAAAACCGAGATATCTTTCCCGGACTGACAACGCGCCAGAACCTGATCTTGGGGCTCAAACCCGGCCAGAAGGACGGGCAGGGGCGGTGGTCGATGCAGGATATGTTCGACATGTTTGAAAACCTCGCGCATCGGGCAGATGTGGAGGCCTCCGTGTTGTCCGGTGGTGAACAGCAGATGCTGACCATGTGTCGGACATTGATGGGCGATCCGGACCTTGTGATGATTGATGAACCGACGGAAGGTCTGTCGCCGCAAATGGTGCAACGGGTTGCGCAGTTGCTGCAGGAGATTGCGACCCGGGGGATTGCAACGCTGCTCGTCGAGCAAAAACTGTCCATTGCTTTGGATATCGCGCACCGCGTCTATGTCATGGGGCATGGGCAGGTGGTATTTGAGGGCACACCCGCCGAATTGAAGGCGCGAGATGACATCCGCAAAGAGTGGTTGGAAGTCTGACTTTCTTGAATTGAAACTTCACCGGGGCAACATCGGGCGCAGGCGGGTGATGCCGACGTTTCATTGCTGCCTTGGGACTAAAGTGCAGCGGTTTTCTTGTACGCTGACCGCGTCGTAAGTCGGTCAACGTATTGAGCCAACCGGGGCATGTCAGACATGTCGATGCCAATGCCTTTCGCAGTAATCGCAGCAGATCCCGTCATGATGTCAGCCGCAGAAAAGTCACCGGCCAAATATTCCCTGCCATCAAGAGCAGCGTCAACGGGCACCAACATCTGTCCAAGCAGCTTTTTTGCACGTTTGGCGTGGACTTCGGACTGTCGTTCGGGCGGCAGGAAGAATGTCTCGACCATATAGCCGTTCACCTGCGGCATCAGCATCCCCTCGGAATAGTGAAGCCATTGCAAGTAGGTCGGATAGTCCGTGCTGCTCTCGGCTGGCCGAAACCGCCCGTCGCCGTGGCGTGTGAGGAGGTATTCCAGGATCGCGCCACTTTCCATGATCTGCACATCGCCATCAACCAGCACCGGCACACGGCCCATCGGATGGATGTCGGCGCGGTATTCGGGGCTGCGCATGGCCGGATCTCCAAGGGCGTAGGTCACAAGCTCATAGTCGAGGCACATCTCCTCCAGCAGCCATGCAACACGTATCGCCCGGCTGCGTGGTGCAAAGTAAAGTTTGAGCATTGCGATCCTCCCTTGGGTTCAGGCTATCGCCCAGCCTTTTGTCTTGGCAAGGCGGCAAGGCCCCGTATCGTGGTCAAATGTCACTGACGCTAGATTCACGCCGCCTCGCCCGTATTCAGAATTGGGCAGATCGCCACACATCCGACCAGAGATTTGCAGGTTTGTCCGTGCTCATCCGTCAGCACGGAAAGGAAGTCTTTTACACGCAATCCGGTGTGCGGGATCTTGAGACGGGCACTGCATTTGACAGGAAGACGGTGGCACGCATCTACTCGATGACCAAACCCGTCACGTCGCTGATTCTTATGATGCTGGTTGAAGACGGTGTGTTGCACCTGGATGCACCGCTCTCTCGTTTTCTACCTGCGTTTTCCGATATGCATGCTCTTCGGCCCGGGGCGGTTGATCTGTCGCAGACAGAACCCTGCGCCACGCCTACACTGCACCAATTGCTCACGCATCGATCTGGTTTGAGCTATCCGTTCAATCCGGGTGTTTTATCAGATGCGATGGCAGAGCGGGACTTGCTGTTCAAACCGACAGCGGACACGCTGGCCGAACAGTGTGACGCGCTGGCCGAACTGCCGTTGGCTTTTTCACCCGGGCGGCGTTGGGAGTATTCGGTTGGTATTGATGTAATTGGCCGAGTGATCGAGGTGGTAACAAACCAGTCGCTTGATTATGTCTTTCGCGAACGGGTGTTGCAGCCGCTTGGTATGCAGGACACTGGGTTTTCAGTTCGTGACGATGCTCTTGATCAATTTGCGAGCCTGTATACTCCGCTGGCAGGGGATGCCATGGACTTGAATGCGGCGGCGGCGGGTGATGCGTCGATCAGGCTTTTTGACAACGCTGTGAATTCCCCCTTTCGGCGCACAACCTGTTTCAGTGGTGGCGGTGGTCTTGTCGGTACAATCGACGACTACATGGCCTTCGCCGAATGTCTGCGGAACAAGGGACAGGGGCTGATATCGCCGTCGACTGCCGATTTCATGATGTCGAACCATTTGCCCGGAGATATCGCCAGCCTTGGCCCGGCGAGCTTTGCCGAACAACCGATGGAAGGCATGGGGTTTGGTATTGGCGGTGCGGTTGTCATCGACCCGGCCCGCAGCCGAGTACCGTCGTCGATTGGAGATTTCAGTTGGGGTGGTATGGCGTCGACGTTCTTCTGGGTCGACCGCGTGCATGATGTGAGTGTCGTGTTTTTCACCCAGCTCAGCCCATCCTCGAGCTATCCCGCGCGCGCCGAACTCAAAGCGCTGGTGCATGGTGCGTTGATGTGACAGGACAATCCTCATGACAGACGCGCATCAGACCCTGCTGGACTTGTTGGCCGTGGAACGGCTGGAAGTCGATATGTTCCGGGGAACCGGGCCAGGTGGCGAGACCCCTACACGGATATTCGGCGGTCAGGTGATCGGGCAGGCGTTGGCCTCGGCCTACCGTACGGTTGAGGATCGGCTCTGTCATTCACTGCATGCCTATTTCATTCGCCCCGGCGATCCGTCCATTCCGGTTATCTATCAGGTGGATCGGGCGCGGGACGGTGGAAGCTTTACGACCCGCCGCGTTGTCGCGATCCAGCATGGGCGGCAGATTCTGAACATGTCAGCCTCATTCCACGCGGATGAGGACGGGTGGTCACATCAGCACCCGATGCCTGATGTTGAAGGTCCGGAAAATTTGTCAGATCGCACGACGCTGCGCGAAGCGGTTGTGGATCGGATCCCCGAAAAGTTTCACGAAGAGTTCCTGCGTCCGCGCCCCATCGATATCCGAGAGGTTGCACCGCGTGATTTCTTCACGCCGGAGCCGATGGATGACCGCAGCCACTTGTGGTTCCGCATGGCGGCGGCGCGTGGGATCAGTCCGCAATTGCAGCATTGCCTTTTGGCCTATGCGTCGGACCTGAACCTATTGGGGACGGCCTTGCGGCCACACGGACAAACCTGGTTCACTGGGCGCGTTATGGCGGCCAGTCTCGATCATGCCATGTGGTTTCATGCGCCTGCAGAATTCTGCGACTGGCATTTGTATACGATGGACAGCCCTTGGTCCGGCAAAGGCAGGGGTTTTAACCGCGGTATGATCTACGACAAGAATGGAACACTTGTCGCATCGGTCGCGCAGGAAGGGCTTATCCGCCCAATCACGCCAAAGAGTTAGTTGCCGTAAGCGCGATTCAATTGCTGCATTCCGGCAATCCAGCGGTCATAATCTCCCGCCTTGAGCTGCATGTATTTCAGAACGTTCGCGTGCGGCAGAACCAGAAACGTCTCATCCCGGATGGCGTCGACACAGGCGCGCGCCGCATCCTCAGGTTCAATCATACCGTCTATGGCGGCCACGTGGTCTTCATGGCCTTCGGTCATTGCTGTTCGAACGGCTTGCGGACACAAAACGGATACCTTGATGCCCGCATCGCCATGCGTAATGGCCAGCCATTCAGCGAGCCCCACAGCTGCATGTTTTGTCACGCCGTACGGGGCCGAGCCGATCTGGTTCAGAAGACCAGCAGCCGAAGCTGTGTTCAGCAGATAGCCGCCGCCACGCTCCGCCATGCGCGGCACAACGTGCCGTGCGGCCCAGACATGTGCCATCACGTTGATGTCCCACAATCGTTGCCAATCCGCATCTGGCGCGTCAGCACCGCCTCCAACTAAAACACCAGCGTTGGAGCAGAAGATGTCGATCGGGCCAATGGACGCTTCAGTTGTGTCAATCAGAGACTTGATCTGCTCTTCATCTGCGACATCAACTTGTGCTGCTTTCCCCTTGATTTCACGGGAGGTTTCTTCCGCTCCAGTGATGTCACGGTCGGCGCAAATGATGTGTTTGGCGCTCTGTTGCGCAAAAGCGTAACATAGTGCTCGCCCAATGCCGCCGGCCGCACCTGTAACCACAATTATCTTGTCTTTGATATCCATGAACAGCCTCGGCGCTAGAGCGCCGTTTGAGGCGCAATAGCACAGTAAGTCGCATCGGTTTTGATGCCAAGTGACGCCGTCAGCGATTACAGGAGCAGACGGTTGGTTCGCGTCTGATGCTCTCCATTGATCAGCCGGTTTCGGTTAAAGTAGGTATTTGCCAAATGCGCAAATGGGCGTTACGGTTTCACCTCAAGGAACACATTTGCAACGGGAGGGCACAAGCTGAGCATGCGCATCACTCGCCGACTTCAGCATGGTCCCAGCTTCGCCCTGTAAATTCGTTTGCAGGGCTGACCAAAGGTAATCTCACCACGGGTCTGCCCAAAGCCGCGCTGCGGCATCCTTTCTGTGTTCCGAGATTCCCATGGCTATCCTGCATGCAAATGCTCTGGCGGTAACGCTGAGCGATCCACTTTTTTCTGACCTCAACTTTACAATTTCCAAAGGCAATCGCATCGGTTTGGTTGCGCAAAACGGCGGCGGAAAGTCGACTCTTCTGTCCTGTCTTGCCGGCGAGATTGAACAAACCAACGGTGAAATCACGCGGGCCCGTGGGTTGCGCATTGGCTATGTGAAGCAAGACCTTCCAGTCCGTGCGCTACCCTACACGATGTATGATTGGGTATTGGCGGCGCTTCCCTCCGAGCAGGCCGATTACGAAAGCTGGCGTGTCGATGTGGTGCTGGACGACCTGTCTGTTCCGCATGAATTTCAGCATCGAATGCTTGCGGAACTCAGCGGGGGGTGGCAGCGCATGGCGATGCTTGCAGCAGCTTGGGTCAATGAACCTGGCTTGCTGCTGCTGGATGAGCCCACCAACCACTTGGATTTGCAGCGTATTGCTGTTCTTGAAAACTGGATGGCGACATTGCCTAGCGATCTTCCCCTGTTGATGACCTCACATGATCGGGCGTTTCTGGATGCTGTCACCAATTACACGCTGTTCCTGCGACCAGAGCAATCACGCTTCTTTGCGTTATCGTTCTCAGCTGCCCGCGCCGCCCTGGAAGAAGCTGATATGGCGGACGCACGTCGGTTTGCCAATGATCTGAACAAGGCGCAGCAGTTGCGGAAACAGGCGGCGAAGTTGAAGAATGTTGGTGTAAATTCCGGTTCTGATCTGCTGTTGACCAAAACAAAGCAGCTGACCGAGCGGGCCGACAAAATGGAAGCTGCCGCAAGACCTGCCCACAAAGGTAAGTGCGCCGGTGACATCAGGTTGTCGAACAGTGGGACTCACGCCAAAGCATTGATTGCCCTTGATGACGTCATGGTCAAAACTCCGGACGGCAGGGTGCTGTATAGAACCGGAAAGAAGTGGATATCGCCGTGTGACCGGGTGGTGGTATTGGGTGCGAATGGTGCGGGAAAGACCCAAATGATCAAGATGATCGCGCGCGCATTGGATGGTGAAGACACAGCGGTAAGGTGTGCGGCATCTGCCGTCGCCGGGTATTCTGATCAGGATCTCAGCCAGCTTGCAGACGACGATACGCCCATGCTTGCCGTGACACGCAACTTCGACATCGGTGATCAACGGGCACGCGGCGTATTGGCAGGTGCTGGCGTCAGCTATCAGATGCAGGACACAAGGATTGGAGCCTTGTCCGGTGGGCAGAAGGCGCGGCTGGCCATGCTGGTGCTTCGCCTGAAGAACCCGAATTTCTATCTGCTTGATGAGCCAACCAACCATCTGGATATCGATGGGCAGGAAGCTTTGGAGAACGAACTGATTGATCGTGACACATCCTGTCTGCTGGTCAGCCATGATCGGCGTTTTCTGCGAAATGTCGGGAACCGCTTTTGGCGAATTCAGGGACACGCATTGGAAGAAGTTGATAGCCCTGACGACTTCCTCAACGCCGAAATGCAAACATCTTAGATCAGGGTTTACGCCGTATGATCTTTTTCATGATGCGCACCCGTGGTCCCAGGGCGAAACCAGTCCAATTGCCCAGCGGGATCGACACATTGGACAAACGCGCCACAGACAATATCCTGAGATGGAGGTCGAGAGCAGAACCGTTTTGGAGGAAACGATGTCTGCAGTAGAACATATCAAAGAGATTGAAGCCGCCCTGTCGGAGCGCCCGGTGCAACGTGACGACTTTGTCGTCGCGTCATGGCGTAGATGTATCGAACAGCACGGGCTTGATCCCACCAAACCGACGCCAGCGTATATTCTGCCTGAACGTCAACTCCGACATCACCAACAGCAGGCCGAACGATTGACTTCAATTGCACGGTCCGGGGTGGAAGACCTGTTCCGGCAGGTTGCAAGCCAGAATTACGTTTTGCTGCTCACGGACGCTGAAGGCGTCACCGTCGACTATTTCGGGGATGCAAATTTTGAAGACGACCTTCGTGCGTCGGGCTTGTTTCTAGGGTCGGCATGGTCCGAGGCACAGTCGGGGACAAATGGTATAGGGGCCTGCATCGCGACCGGCAGGGCTGTCACTGTTCACCAGGAAGATCATTTTGACTTGCACCACGTTCCGCTGAGTTGTAGCGCGGCGCCCATTTATGACTTCAGCGGCAGTTTGGCCGCAGTTCTGGACGTGTCGTTGCTGCGGTCTCCACAGCCCAAGGCGACGCAGGCATTGGCGCTGCATATGGTCAAGACAGCGGCACGGCGCATCGAACTGGCCAATCTGATGGCCGAGATGGGAACGCATTGGGTGCTGCCGTTTTCTCGACGGCCGGAGTTCGTGGATGTGGACCCAGATGGTGCACTGGCGATCGATAATTCTGGGACGATCATTGGTGCTACGCGTCAGGCTCAGCGCATGTTGTGGGGTCCTGTGGATAGTGCGGTCGTTGGGCGGTCACTGACGTCATTTCTGGACGTGGAAATCGATGACCTTCCTGCATTCTCCCGAAGCCGCCCGACACGGGAGCGATGCGTGTTCCTAAAAACAGGCGATGTCATCTATGCACATGCAATAGCGCCGCAACCTGCGGCTCGAAGTGGCAAAACTCCTGTTGTGGGTAAACTCTCACCTGCATTTGCGGCGTTGCATTGTGGTGATCCCAACGTTGAACAGACTCTGCGCACAGCAGAGCGGTTGGCGCGGAATGACTTGCCGATCTGGATCACGGGTTCGAGCGGAACCGGAAAAGAGCGGTTGGCACGTGCTATTCACAAGAAGCGCGATGAGAGGTCTCCATTTGTCGTCGTTCAATGCGCAGAATTTCCTGGGTCTGAGTTGGAAACCATCCTCTTCGGAGACAAGGAAGGGGATGGCGGGCTTGTTGCCCGCGCACGTGATGGTGTGCTGTTTCTCGATGCTGCAAACGAAATGCCGGCGACTATTCAGGCGCGTCTGGCGCGTGCGCTCACCGACGACGGGATACGGCCCCCAAGCGGTGCCAACCCAATTGCCACCAAAGCCAAGATCATATCCGCAAGCACTGTAGCGCTGTCCGCATGCGGGATGCGCGAAGACCTGATGTTTCGATTGGGTGGCGCTTGCCTAGATCTGCCAGACCTTGACGACCGCACTGACATTGACGGTCTTGTCGACAAGAT
Source organism: Tateyamaria sp. (assembly GCF_059783535.1). NCBI lineage: Bacteria > Pseudomonadati > Pseudomonadota > Alphaproteobacteria > Rhodobacterales > Roseobacteraceae > Tateyamaria > Tateyamaria sp. Next base: position 28,482 of record NZ_JBYNDP010000027.1, read on the forward strand.
CATGCGGTTGGCGGGCATCGCTGCGCCAAAGACATTCGTGCTTTCGGACGGCGCCCGGTCCCATCTCAAAAACCGCAGTTGGCCAGGAAACATCAGGGAATTGAAAAACACACTGCGTGTTTCAATGGCCTTGAGTGAGGATGGCGTCATTGACCTCGAACACATCCCAGAGCCTCTGATAAAGCAGCAGAATTATGACGCGGGTGAATGGATTGCGGACCTTGAACGGTGTTTAGGCGAATGTGGATGGAACATTTCGCGTGTCGCCCGCCTGCGGGGCGTCGACAGAACAACGATCCACAGACAGATGAAACGCGCCGGAATCCGACGTCCGTGATGCCACAGGATGTGGCATTGCATCAAAATGCAACAGAATTGCATAGGCATTTGCGCTGCGTCGCAGCGGGATTTTGTGCTTTGGATAGGTATCTCCAACACCCCCGGCAATGATCGCCTTCAAACACCGAAGGGAGGATCATTTCATGCTGGATACATCACATGGCGACCAAGTTGAGGAAACACTAAACCGCTTCAGTGACGCCTTGGAAAACGGTCGAGTGGATGAGGTCGTGTCCATGTTCCAGGCCGATTGCTATTGGCGCGATCTGGTTTCGTTTACGTGGAACATTCGTACGATGGAGGGACAGGATGCGATCCGCGACATGCTGCAAGCGCAGCTTTCAGCGATCAAACCGACAGCATGGCGAGTTGCAGATGGCGAGGCTGTCACGGAAGAAGGTGGCATTGTCACCGCATGGATCACATTCGAAACCGATGTGTCACGAGGCTATGGCCTTATCCGTTTGAATGACGGATTGATCTGGACGCTGCTCACATCAATGACAGAGTTGAAAGGTTACGAAGAGCCGCTTGGCTATGAACGTCCTCTGGGTGCCAAGCATGGTGCGGGAAAAGGTCGGAAATCCTGGCGTGAAGAACGCGACGAAGAGATTGCCGAACTGGGCCATTCCGTCCAGCCTTACACCGTGATCATCGGAGGCGGGCAGGGTGGGATTGCCCTTGGCGCACGGCTGCGTCAGCTTGGCGTGCCCACAATCATTATTGAGAAGAACGACAAACCCGGAGACAGTTGGCGCAATCGGTACAAGTCGCTCTGCCTGCATGATCCGGTCTGGTACGATCACCTTCCGTACCTGCCGTTCCCATCAAACTGGCCTGTTTTTTCGCCCAAGGACAAGATCGGCGATTGGCTTGAGATGTACACCAAGATCATGGAATTGAACTATTGGACCAAGACCACGGCGAAGTCTGCCAAGTTTGATGAAGGCACCAAAGCATGGACTGTAGTGGTCGAACGAAACGGCGAAGAGATTACCTTGCGGCCGAAACAACTGGTGATGGCCACCGGGATGTCAGGCAAGGCTAATGTCCCGAGCTTCCCCGGCATGGACAAGTTCAAGGGAGATCAACACCATTCATCAAAGCATCCCGGTCCGGATGCGTACAAGGGTAAGAAGGCTGTTGTAATCGGCTCCAACAACTCGGCCCATGATATCTGCGCCGCGCTTTGGGAAAACGATGTTGATGTGACGATGGTCCAGCGGTCGACAACGCATATCGTGCGCTCTGATCCACTCATGGAAATCGGCCTGGGCGATCTCTATTCAGAGCGGGCTTTGGAAGCCGGGGTGACGACCCAGAAGGCAGACATGATTTTCGCGTCCTTACCTTACAAGATCATGCACGAGTTCCAAAAGCCGGTTTATGACAAGATCAAGGAGGTGGATGCCGAATTCTATGCGGGCCTTGAAAAGGCAGGGTTCCAGTTGGATTGGGGAGCCGACGGGTCAGGGCTGTTCATGAAATATTTGCGTCGCGGCTCAGGTTACTACATCGATGTTGGGGCGAGCCAATTGATCATCGACGGCAAGATCAAGCTTGCCCACGGTCAGGTGAGCGAAGTTGTCGAGGATGGCGTGTTGCTTGAAGATGGTACCAAACTTGAAGCCGATCTGATCGTTTATGCTACTGGCTACGGCTCAATGAATGGTTGGGTCGCGGATCTGATTGATCAGGACACCGCCGACAAGGTTGGCAAGTGCTGGGGGCTTGGCTCCGATACACCCAAGGATCCGGGTCCATGGGAAGGGGAACAGCGCAACATGTGGAAGCCAACACAGCAGGAGAACCTTTGGATGCATGGTGGAAACCTGCACCAGTCACGGCACTATTCACAGTATCTGTCTCTGCAACTGAAGGCGCGGTATGAGGGGATCGATACGCCGGTGTACAAATTGCAGGAATCCCACCACTTGGGTCGCTGACTTATCCCCCGGGGTAACAATTGTTGCCTAAGGGCGCGGCTTGCAAAACGGTGAGTGCAACGTCACGTGTTGTTCCATGCCATAATTGCTCACCCACACTGTGGGAGCGAGCCCATCGTTTTACTCTGTTAAGGCATCGGCAAACTGCTCTCTCAATGCCTTCTTTTGAACTTTTCCCATCGTGTTTCGGGGAAGCTCTGGCAGTATCACCAGCTTTTGTGGCTGCTTAAAGCGCGCAAGCGAAGAGCCGATTTCGGCAGCTATGGCGTCGAGATCGGGTTGGCGGTCGGGCATTGCAACAATAATGCCAAAGACACTTTCGCCAAAATCCTTGTGCGGTACCCCGATCACGGCGCTTTCGAGAACACCGTCCTGTTCATCCAGGAGCAACTCTATCTCCTTTGGATAGATGTTGTACCCGCCCGAGATGATCAGGTCTTTGTTTCGCCCAACGATTGTGACGTAGCCGTCATCGTCAACCGTTCCCAAATCACCGGTGATGAAAAACCCGTTCGCACGCAATTCTTCGGCCGTCTTTTCAGGCATCTGCCAATATCCCTGAAAGACATTTGGGCCGCGCACTTCTATCTGACCGATCTCTCCATTCCGCAGTGACTCACCGGTCTTGGGGTCAGTGATCTTCAACTCGACGCCGGGCAGAGGCATGCCAACGGTTCCGGCACGACGCTCTCCCGCATACGGATTAGACGTGTTCATGTTTGTTTCAGTCATGCCGTATCGTTCAAGGATACGATGGCCCGTCCGTTCTTCGAACTGTATGTGGGTTTCGGCCAGTAGTGGGGCGCTGCCGGATACAAAGAGCCGCATATGAGCTGTGAGGCTTGTCGTGAAACGTGCGTCCCCCAAAAGGCGCGTGTAGAATGTTGGGACGCCCATCATAGCGGTTGCGTTCGGCATTTGTGTGATCATCTCGTCCAGATCGAATTTGGGCAAGAAGATCATCTGACCACTGCACAACAGGGTGATATTGGTGGCGACGAACAAACCGTGTGTGTGAAAGATGGGCAAAGCGTGCAGCAAAACGTCCTGTGACGTGAAGTGCCATTCCTTTTGCAGAACCTGAGCGTTGGACAGCAGGTTGCTTTGACTTAGCATGGCCCCCTTGGATCGGCCGGTCGTGCCAGAGGTGTACAAGAGCGCCGCGAGGTCACTATCCACACGAGGCACGGTTTCAAAAGAGGTCGGGCAGGACACCGCTTTGTCTGGAAATGAACCTGAGCCATCGGCATTCAGCGTCTCCAGCTGTGCCCCGCAGCGTTTTGCGATGGCAGCCAAAGCATTGCGTTTACCGTCGTCCGCCAGCAACAGGCGCGCGCCGCTGTTTTCGACGAAGTAGGCCACTTCGTCTTGGGTATAGGCCGTGTTTAGTGGGAGAAAGACCAAACCGGCCTGTACACACGCGGCGTACACAGCCAGCGTTTCTGGTGACTTGGCGGTTTGAACAGCAACCCGGTCTCCGGCCACCAGGCCCAATTCAGCCATCAAGCCTGCATACTGTGCCGCGATGTCCAGAAAGGCCTTGTAGGTCAGCGAACGGCCTTGGGGCAAATGCAGGAACACGGCATCGCTTGCGCGGTGCTGACCAAACAGTGTGTCGTAGAGTGGGTTGGGCATCGGTCGCTTTGAATACCTAAATTTTTGCGGACAGCGTGGAACTGAGCGCGCGGACATCTGGTGACGCCGCCACTGTTTTGTCCGTCACGAAGTGTTCATGGTTCGTTGTAATGCGAGAGAGGTCATAAATGTAGTTCACCATGGCTCCAGACGATTGCCGTAATCCGTTGTCGGACAAATCCGCATCTGCATGTACCGCATGTACCGATGCACCATTTCCCAAATGAAAACGTGCAACCGGGTCGATGGGCAGTCCATCCTCGCGCTTTGCTTCCAACAGATAGTGTGCCACCTGTACCTCAATGGATGCGCCGTGCAACGGCGATTGGTCCTCTTGATCCAACCACCTTGTCAGGCCGGGGATTGGAGACAGTGTCACAAATGTCTGAAGGTTTGAGAGGTCACGGGATAAGTCCGCAACCACCTGCTTGATCAGCGAATTTCCAAATGAAATGCCAGCTAGCCCGTCCTGGCAATTGGAGATGGAATAGAACACAGCGGTGTCTGCCTCTTCGACATCGATGGGATCGCGCCCATCGGCCAGAAGGTTCTGAATGGAGTTCGGGATGCCCTTGGTCAATGCGACTTCGACAAATATCAAAGGCTCATCCGGTATCGCGGGATGAAAGAACCCAAAACACCTGCGGTCCGAAGGTTGCAGGCGGCGACGCAAATCTTCCCAGCTGTCGATTGCGTGGACGGCTTCGTATGCGATGATCTTTTCAAGTATTTCAGCTGGACTTGCCCAGTCGATGGGGCGCAGCACCAGGAAGCCCCGATTGAACCATGATGCAAACAGATGTTGGAAATCCACATCAAGGGGTTCCAGCACTGGTGCGTCACGCATCATACGCAGTAGGTCCTTGCGCATGGCTACCAGATGCCGTGTGCCGCCTGGTACTTGGTTCAAACGACGCAAAAGCTCTTGTCGTTTCGGTTCACTGGCGCGCACAAATTCACGGTAACTGCGCTTGGACGGTGTTTCTTTGTAGACCTTGAGACTTTCAACAACATCCACCGGATCAATTTCCAGATCGCGCATCATAAATTCAAAGAACGCCTGCCTAAGCTGGTCGTCGCCGCCGCTGTATTGATCCAGTATAAGCCGTGCGAGTGTGCTGCCGGAAACTTCCCCGCGCGCGCTTAGCAGATCTTGGGCCAATTCGGTTATGGCACGCCCTTGTGCATCAGATGACACGGCCCTCGCATAGCGGCGCTCGAAAACCGTGGAAATGAGATCAGCGAAGTAGCTCATATCGCGGTGCCCATTACTGCGTTGGGTAGCCACGTGGCCAGACCCGGGAAGATGCACAAAAGGATGATCGCAATCACCATGCACGCCACAAACGGAAGCGATCCCTTTAGGATCGTCTTGAGCGAGATGTCGGGCGCAATCCCATTAATAACATAGAGATTCAACCCAACGGGGGGAGAGATCAACCCGATTTCCATATTGATGGTCAGCACCACAGCAAACCAGATCGGGTCAAAGCCAGCGGTTGTTATGATGGGCAGCAG
>NZ_JBYNDP010000028.1:0-24299 GCF_059783535.1 Tateyamaria sp.
GAACTTCCTTTGCGATTGAAGTCTCCTTCGAGCCCGTGACCAATCGCTTCGTGCAGAAGGATGCCGGGCCAGCCAGGGCCGAGGACGACATCCATAACGCCAGCAGGGGCCGGGACCGCATCAAGATTTACGACGGCCACCCGCAATGCTTCGCGCGCCTTGGCCTGCCAATCGGTGCGATCGATCAGTCCATCGAGGCCAACGCGCCCACCGCCGCCTGCGCTCCCGCTTTCGCGACGCCCGTTTTGTTCCACGATGACCGAGATATTCAGACGAGTCATCGGGCGGACATCACGCACCGAATGGCCCTCGGGGCGCAAAATCTCGACCTCCTGGATCGAAGCAGCAAGCGAGGCGGACACCTGAACGACCCGCGAATCAAGGTCGCGCACATAGGCGTCGATTTCCTTCAGTGTTTCCAGCTTGACCGGAAAACTGGCCCCGGCAATGGGATCATCGGACGTATACAGATGCTTGTTGGTCGGCTGCGGAGCGTCCGCCAACGTCCCGCCGCCGTTTCCAACCGCAAGGCGCGCCGTCTCTGAGGCGCGACGCAAGGCAGATTCGGAGACTTCGGTGGAATGCGCGTATCCGGCCACTTCTCCCTTTACGGCGCGCAGTCCAAATCCCTGAGCTGCATCATAGCTGGCTGTTTTCAGGCGACCGTCATCGTACACCAATGCCTCTGAGCGGCGGCGTTCCAGGAACAATTCGCCGTCGTCCGCGCCAGCTGTGGCGTCGCGCAGCACCTGCAGGGCCACCGCGCGGTCAATATCCTGATCCAGCGGTGCAAAAGGGGCGTCGGTCATTTGGTATACTCCGGTGTACTGTGGGGCATTTCGCCACGGCAAGCGTCCGTTTGACGCGCCCCTTATGTCTTTATCTTGAAGCCAAGATATGATTGTAAGTCGCGACAATACAACGGGAGGCAATCGCGGCGTTTGCTGCGGCCTTTCTCCGAACCAAAATGATGATCACTCAAGATCAGGACGACCAGATGAAAAAGCTTTTCTCGATTTCGGGTGTTCTCAGCGCCCTTGCTGCCGCCCCGGCCTGGGCTCAGGACGGCCTTGAGGTGATTGGCCGCCCCGTGGATGGTGCTATGGGCTTTCAGCCTGCGGCCACGGAAATCGCCCGTCGGCTGCAATGGCTGGACGGTATGATCCTTGTCATCATCACCTTGATCACTCTGTTTGTGACCGGGCTGATGGCATGGGTGATCGTGCGCTATAACCGCAAACGCAACCCGGAGCCTGCTGCGTTTAGTCACTACACGCCGGTCGAGGTCGCCTGGACGATCATTCCGATTGTGATCCTCGTGTTCATCGGTGCGTTTTCGCTGCCGACACTGTTTCATCAGCAAGAGATTCCCGAAGCTGACGTGACCGTGAAGGTCACCGGCTACCAGTGGTTCTGGGGCTATGAATATGTGGACGAAGGGATCGAATTCGAAAGCTACATGATCGGTGCACCTGCAACGACGGCCGACGATGCTGCCGAAACGTCCAACTATGCCATCAATGACGATGTGCGCGCGCAGCTTGCTGCCGCAGGCTACGGCGAAGAAGACTTCCTTCTGGCCACGGACACGGCGGTTGTTGTTCCCGTCGGCAAGACCATCGTGATGCAAGTCACCGGCGCAGACGTGATCCACGCCTGGACCATTCCGGCCTTCGGTGTGAAACAGGACGCCGTGCCCGGTCGTCTGGCGGAACTGTGGTTCGAGGCGGAAAAAGAGGGCGTCTACTTCGGTCAATGTTCCGAACTGTGCGGCATCGCCCACGCTTATATGCCGATCACCGTCAAGGTGGTGAGCGAGGACGCTTACGCGGCTTGGGTGGAAGCGAACCGCGACGGCGGCGACTATGTGGACGTTGCGCAGGTTTTGACAAACTGATCTGACGCGGCGGCCTCTGGGTCTGCCGCGTTCATCCTGATTTCGGCGGGAAAGCGATGACAGACATCAGCTACCAGACCCAAACACAAGAGGCCGAAGCGAGCCTCGGCGACTATTTCGCGCTGCTCAAGCCGCGCGTTATGTCGCTTGTGGTGTTTACGGCGCTTGTCGGTTTGTTAGCGGCCCCGGCTTCGGTACATCCCGTTGTCGCATTTGCTTCGATCCTGTTTGTTGCCATTGGGGCAGGGGCGTCGGGTGCGCTGAACATGTGGTGGGATGCGGATATTGACGCCGTGATGAAGCGGACGGTCAAGCGGCCTATACCCGCCGGCAAGGTCACCCCGGACGAAGCCAAGGTGCTGGGTGTGGCTCTTTCCGGCATGTCGGTGATGATGCTTGCGCTGAGCGCCAACCTGTTGGCAGCCGGTCTTCTGGCCTTCACTATCTTCTTTTATGCCGTAATCTATTCGATGTGGTTGAAGCGGTCGACGCCGCAGAACATCGTGATTGGTGGCGCGGCTGGGGCGTTCCCTCCGGTGATTGGCTGGGTGATCGCCACCGGCTCCATGTCCGTCGAAGCATGGCTGATGTTTGCGCTGATCTTCATGTGGACGCCGCCGCATTTCTGGGCATTGGCGTTGTTCATGAAGTCCGACTACGACGATGCGGGCGTCCCGATGCTGACAGTTACGCATGGGCGCAAGGCGACGCGAATGCATATTCTGGTCTATACTGTACTGCTGGTAGCACTCGCTGTCGGCACTGCTTTCACGGCCATTGGTGGTCCTGTGTACCTAACAGTGGCCGTAGTTCTGAACGCTTTGTTCCTGAAAGGCGCATTCGACATCTGGCGCCGGGATGAGGCACAGGCCGAAGCGGATGGATATGCTGTAGAGAAATCGTTCTTCAAGCTGTCGCTATTGTATCTTTTCCTGCACTTTGGCGCCATCTTGGTGGAAGCAATGTTGCCCGCTGCGTGGGGGATCTGGGCGTGAGCATCAAGGCTGAGCACGAGATTCACCAGCGCCGGAAAGGGCGCAACGTAGGTGTTGGCTTGATGCTGGTTGGCTTCGTTGTTCTGGTCCTGGCACTGACTTTTGTGAAAATCACGGGCGGCGCGTTCGAGCTGCCCCGGATCGAGGAGACACAGTAATGCGCCACCTCTCTGGGCCACAACAGACCGTTTTCCAGACGCTTAGTTTGGTCGTCGTCATGGGCGGGCTCGCCTGGGCATCAGTTCCATTCTACGATTGGTTCTGCCGTGTGACAGGATTTGGTGGCACGCCGGGTGTGTCCGAAGTCGCAAGTGACGACATTCTAGACCAGACGATCAAAGTGCGCTTCGATGCGTCGCTTGAGCGTCATATGCCGTGGCAATTCACGCCGGAAGTGCGCGAGATGGAGTTGCGGATTGGTGAAACTGGGCTGGCCTTTTACGAAGCCTACAATCCGACGGACAAACCGGTTGCAGGTTCGGCGAGCTACAATGTCGCCCCCTATGAAGCTGGCGGCTTTTTCTCCAAGATCGACTGCTTCTGCTTTGAAGAGCAGGTGCTGCAACCAGGTGAACGTGTGATGATGCCGGTTACGTTCTACGTCGATCCGGAGATCGTCACCGATCGCGATGCAAAATACGTGCACACAATCACGCTGAGTTATACCTTTTACCAAATTGACCTGCCCGAAGGCTTTGCAGCACTTGAGCAGTCAAACGATACAAACCTGAACTGAGGGACGGACAATGGCCCACGCAAAAAACCACGACTACCACATTCTTGCGCCATCGACCTGGCCCTTGATCGGCGCATTGGCAGGCTTCACCATGCTGTTTGGCGCGGTTGCCTGGATGTCCGGCGGCATGACCATCCTCTTCAAGTCGGTCGAACTGAGCGGCCCATGGCTGTTCCTGATCGGCTTCGTGGCTGTCCTTTATACCATGTTTGGTTGGTGGACTGACGTTGTCGCAGAAAGCAAAGTCGGGGATCACACACCTGTGGTCCGCATCGGCCTGCGCTACGGGTTCATCCTGTTCATCATGTCCGAAGTGATGTTCTTTGCCGCATGGTTCTGGTCGTTCTTCAAGAACGCCATGTACCCGATGAGCGAATATGTCGGCACTGAGTACATCCAGCCTGAGATCTATCACGTTGATGCGTTCCACCTTCCGCTGATCAACACCCTGATCCTGCTGCTCTCAGGTTGTGCCGTGACTTGGGCGCACCATGCGCTGGTCCACGGTGGCGCGCGCAAGGACGTGGTGAATGGATTGGCCATCGCAGTTGTACTCGGCGTCCTGTTCACGTTCTTCCAAGCCTACGAATACTCATACCTGCTCTACCAAGGTTGGGAGTTTGGCGGTGACAAGTTCTTCTCCAACTTCTTCATGGCGACTGGTTTCCACGGCGCGCATGTCATCATCGGAACAATCTTCCTGTTCGTGTGCCTGCTGCGTGCGATGAAGGGGCACTTCTCGGCCGAGAAGCATATCGGCTTCGAAGCCGCCGCGTGGTATTGGCACTTCGTTGATGTGGTCTGGCTGTTCCTGTTCTTCGCTGTCTACATCTGGGGCGTTGGCGTCATGCCCGGCCTTGACCACTAAGGCACGATTGCCGCATCAAGATCAAAGCGCGCGGTTTCCGCGCGCTTTTCACTTTCAGACAGGACAAACGGGCGCATGCGTCGCTTACTCTTTCTGATGACGTTCGGGTTGATGGGGGCGGGTATCCTGATCAGCCTTGGGGTCTGGCAGGTACAACGGCTTGCCTGGAAGCAGGATCTCCTCGCACGTATCGAAGCGCAAATTTCTGCGGACCCCATCCCGCTTGAGGAGGCGTTGGAACCTTCGTTTCGACGCTATGCGCCGGTCGAAGTGGAAGGTGAGTTCGGAGCAGATCACATTCGCATGCTGGCGTCCCGCAGAACGACTGGAGCCGTACATCGCATCATACGCCCGTTTAATGTCGAGGGCTTTGGTTCGGTGCTTGTCGACACAGGGTGGCAGGTTGACGAGCGTAAAGTGGGGAACGCACCACAGGTGCGCCTTACGCTTGTGGGCAATCTGGATGCGCCCAATGAAGCGGATAAATTCACACCCGCGCCTGACCTAGAAGCAAAACTGTGGTTTGCACGTGATGTACCGGCAATGGCTGCGGCCCTGAATACACAGCCCATCCTCATTGTGCTGCGCGATGCGCCGGAAACTGACCTTGGCGTGACGCCCTGGCCTGTAGACACCGCTGGCATTCCGAACGATCACCTGCAATACGCAATCACCTGGTTTTCGCTTTCGGCGATCTGGGTGTTGATGACCGCCTATTTCGTGCTGCGCACCAACCGCAGCCCGCGCTGAGAAAGACGAACCCATGCGCTATATCTCGACCCGAGGACAGGCCCCGGTGCTGACCTTCGAAGACACGATGCTGACCGGCCTTGCCCGTGACGGCGGTCTATACGTGCCCGAGACAATCCCAACTCTTGATACGGCAACAATTGCCGAAATGGAGGGGCACCCCTACGAAGAGATCGCCTACACTGTCATGCGCCCATTTGTGGGTGACACCTTTACCGACGACGAATTCCGATCCTGCATTGACCGCGCTTACGCAGGGTTCGGTCATGCGGCGCGTGCACCCATGGTGCAACTGGATCAGGGGCATTTCTTGCTGGAGCTGTTCCACGGGCCCACGCTTGCCTTTAAGGATTTCGCCATGCAGCTGATTGGTCAGCTGTTCCAGACGGCGCTGAAGCGGCGCGGGCAATGCGTAACGATCGTGGGGGCCACCAGCGGCGACACCGGATCGGCTGCCATCGAGGCATTCCGCGGTCTCGACAACGTTGACGTGTTCATCCTGTACCCGCATGGCCGTGTGTCCGAAGTGCAGCGTCGCCAGATGACGACGCCCACAGAAAGCAACGTGCATGCATTGGCGCTGGACGGTGATTTTGACGACTGCCAGGCGCGGCTCAAGGATATGTTCAACGATTTCGAGTTCCGGGATGGTGTTGGCCTTGCCGGTGTAAATTCGATCAACTGGGCACGCGTGCTGGCGCAAGTCGTATACTATTTCTCGTCCGCCGTGGCCCTTGGTGCGCCGCATCGCAAGGTCAGCTTTACAGTTCCAACGGGCAACTTTGGTGACATCTTTGCAGGCTATATCGCCAAGCGCATGGGCCTGCCCATTGAGCGTCTGGTCGTTGCGACAAACCAGAACGACATCCTGCACCGCTGTCTGAGCGGGCAGGGCTATCACAAGGGCGAGACGATTCCGTCCATCAGCCCGTCCATGGATATCCAGGTCAGTTCGAATTTCGAACGCGCGCTCTTTGACGCTTATGACCGTGATGGCGCGGCTGTCGCGCAATTGATGGATGAGTTGAAGGCAGGTGGCTTCGACATCAGCCAAGGCGCGATGCAGGTGCTGCAGGACCACTATGCATCAGGGCGCGTCTCCGAAGATGAAACGAGCGCCCAGATTGCCACGTCGCTCAAGGTGAGCGGAGAGCTTCTGTGTCCGCACAGCGCTGTTGGCGTACACGTTGCGGATGTTCAGCGGCAGGTGGGTACGCCCATGATCACGCTTGCCACCGCACATCCCGCAAAGTTCCCTGCGGCAGTCGAGGCAGCAACAGGGATCACGCCCCCCCTTCCACCCAGGATGGCAGACCTGTATGAACGCTCGGAACGGCTGACACGGGTGCCGAACGATCTTGAAGCGCTGAAAGCGCATATCATCAATCACCGTGCGCAGTAGCAACAGAGCAGCGAGACCACTTTGACCACGCAGACCCATCGCCTGAGCAACGGCTTTCGCATCGTCACTGAACATATGCCGGGGCTTGCTTCGGCCTCTATCGGTATCTGGGTGGGCGCGGGCGCCCGCCACGAAACACCCGAACAGAACGGCATTGCCCATTTCCTGGAACACATGGCGTTCAAGGGCACTGAACGGCGGAGTGCGTTGCAGATTGCCGAGGCCATCGAAGATGTGGGCGGATACATCAACGCCTATACGAGCCGCGAAGTCACAGCATACTACGCCCGCGTTCTGGAAAACGATGTGCCGCTGGCCCTGGATGTTCTGGCCGACATTTTGCTGAACCCCGTCTTTGATCAGAGCGAGATCGAGGTCGAGCGCGGTGTGATCCTGCAAGAGATCGGGCAGGCGCTGGATACGCCGGACGACGTCATCTTTGACTGGTTGCAGGAACAGGCCTATCCCGAACAGCCCCTGGGCCGTACGATCCTTGGTCCCACCGAACGGGTGTCGTCCTTTGGGCGTACCGATCTGTCCCGCTTCGTCGATGAGCACTATGGCCCGGAGCAGATGATCCTGTCCGCCGCTGGCGCCGTTGATCATGACGCCATCGTGCGACTGGCCGAGGAGCTGTTTGGTCATCTCAGCCCACAACCAAAGCGCGTTGCCGATCTCGCCACCTTTGCAGGCGGGGAAGAACGGCGCATCAAAGCGCTGGAACAAGCGCATTTCGCGATGGCTTTTGAGTCACCCGGGTATCGGGACGACGCAATTTATACCGCGCAAATCTACGCCAGTGCTTTGGGGGGCGGCATGTCCAGCCGCCTGTTCCAGGAGGTGCGCGAGAGCCGCGGTCTTTGTTATACCATCTTCGCGCAGGCGGGGGCCTATGCTGACACCGGTATGACGACGGTTTACGCCGGTACCTCGGCAGAGCAAGTTGCCGACCTTGCCACGATAACGGTGGACGAGATCAAGCGTGCCGCTGACGACATGACTGCTGCGGAAGTTGACCGGGCGCGTGCCCAGATGAAGGCGGGGTTGTTGATGGGCCTTGAAAGCCCGTCAAACCGCGCGGAACGTCTGGCAAGGCTGGTGCAGATTTGGGACCGCGTGCCGGCATTGACCGAAACGGTTGCGCTGATCGACAGCGTTACGGTCGCAGACGTGCACGCCTTTGCTGAACATATGGCCACGCAGGCGCCAATGGCCTTGGCGCTTTATGGGCCAATTGATTCAGCACCAACACGCATGGCTCTGCAGGAGCAGCGCGCCGCCTGATGATCCTGAACAAGCGGAAATTGCGGATCGAGACGGAGCGGATGACGCTGCGGCCGCCAACGCATTCCGACTTTCGGGACTGGGCCACGCTGCGCGCCACCAGCGCAGAACACCTCACCCCGTGGGAGCCCAGCTGGGCAAATGACCACCTGACACGCAAGGCGTTCACCAATCGCGTGTATTGGGCGCAGCGATCCGTGACCAGTGGCACGGCGATGCCCTTGTTTTTGTTCCGGCGCGGTGATGACGCACTTCTTGGCGCAATCACGTTGGACAACATCCGACGCGGCCCTGCCCAGGCCGGTACCCTTGGCTATTGGACAGGTGCACCGCACGCGCGCCAAGGATACATGCGTGAGGCGATCCTTGCGGTTGTGCATCACGCATTCACGCGGCTTGACCTCAGTAGGATCGAAGCCGCTTGCCTTCCGGAAAACATGGCTTCGCGCGGATTGCTCGAGACGTGCGGTTTCAAATACGAGGGCGTCGCACAAAGCTATCTTCAGATCGGTGGACGCTGGCGGACGCACGTTCTTTATGCAGCTTTGCGCATGGACAGGCGCGGACGCACCGATGCGGGGTAAAACCTGACGCGAAACGCCTCCAAGGTTTTGCAAAAATCGTGGCACGCACTAACCTGATAGGCATGCGCTTTCTATTACTTGCTTTCGCTTTGCTGCTCTTGCCCCTGACAGCCGCAGCACAAGAGGCTCGAACTCCGAGCCATTGTATCGCTTTGGCGGATCAGATTGACGGCGCTCGTTTCATTCAGCAGGCCAGCTACAATGTCGAGGTCACCCCCGAAACGGTGCGCATCCACTACATTGCGCATGCGTCTTTCCTGATCCGCACTGCGGGTGGTCTGAACATGGTCACCGATTTCACCGGCTTTGTCGGCAACGTGCCGATGATCCCGGATGTTGTGACCATGAACCATGCACATGAAACGCATTGGACCGCGTTTCCAGACCCGGCCATTCCCCATGTTCTGCCGGGCTGGGGAGAGGAATTTGGCCAAGGCATCAGCCACCGTGTCGATCTCGGAGAGGTGCTTGTGCGCAATGTCTCGACCGACATCCGGTCGCAATGGTCCGGGGTCGAAGAGAACGGAAACTCGATTTTCATTTTCGAGGTGGCCGGCCTTTGCATCGGACATCTCGGCCACTTGCACCACGAACCCAGCGCAGAACAATACGCGGCTATTGGGCGGCTGGATGTTGTCATGGCTGCAGTTGATGGCGGCATGACTGTGGATTTACCGACGATGATGCGCATCGTTTCGCGGCTCAAATCCTCAATCGTGATCCCGATGCACTGGTTCGGGGAGTTCACATTGGACGCCTTTTTGACTGGCATGCGCGACGAATTCCAGGTGGTTGACGTGGGCGGTCCATCTCTTGATGTGTCAATTGATCGGCTACCTGCGCGTCCCACGATCATGGTTCTGCGTCCCGAATGGCTGCGCGAGGAGGGCGAATAGTGGTGCCTTTCACGTTGTGAGTGTGGCAGGTTTCTGGCACCAAACACGGGCAGTAGCGGGGGGCATTCATGCTGAATTCTTTGACAGCGGACCGGGCGGATAAGATCAGTGCGATCTTGCCCGAAAATCGCTTTGCCGATGCCGATGCAGCGCATCTGAAAGAGCCGCGCGGGCGCTATGTCGGTCAGGCTGGATTGCTGGCCTTGCCCCGAAGCACAGATGAAGTGGCCAAACTGGTATCAATAGCCTCGGACATGCGTGTGCCGGTAGTCCCATATGGGGGAGGCACGGGCCTCGTCGGTGGCCAGGTGGCGGAGGACGGCCCTGTTCCCTTGATCCTGTCACTTGAGAAAATGACGGCCATCCGTGCCACATACCCCGAGGAAAACGTGCTGATCGCAGAGGCGGGCGTCATTCTGGCTGATGTACAGGAGGCTGCGGAGCAGGCGGACCGTTTGTTCCCGTTGTCGCTTGCAGCCGAAGGATCGGCGCGGATTGGTGGGAACCTCAGCACCAACGCCGGGGGAACTGGCGTGTTGCGCTATGGCAATGCGCGCGACTTGTGTTTGGGTGTTGAGGCCGTATTGCCGAGCGGCCAGATTTATCACGGTCTGAGCCGACTGCGCAAAGACAACACGGGCTATGATTTGCGGCACCTGTTGATCGGAGCCGAGGGGACGCTGGGTGTTATAACCGCCGCGGCTCTCAAACTGTCACCACGCCCTGCCGCGGCAGGAACGGCCTTGGTACAGGTCGCTTCTCCGGCGGCAGCGCTGTCATTGCTGTCTTTGGTACGAGATCATGTCGGAGAGGGCGTATCGGCTTTCGAATTGATCCATGCACAGGGTTTTGCGTTTCTGAAGGAAACCTTGCCTCAAGTCCGCAACCCGTGGACAGAGACACCGGAATGGTCCGTATTGATTGAGCTGGGTCTTTCGCGCGATCAAGATCCGATCGCAGCGATGGAAGGGATTTTCGTGGCAGCTTCAGAAGCGGGTTTCGTGAAAGACGGCATGATCGCCCAGAACGCTCAGCAAGCAAGCGATTTTTGGATGATCCGGGAGAGCATCCCGGAAGCCAATCGCCGCATCGGGTCCGTCAGTTCGCACGACATTTCAGTGCCTTTGGGGGCGCTCGCAGACTTCATTGCGGAAGGTGGGCGGCGTATCGCCCGGCTTGGAGACTTTCGTATCAACTGCTTTGGGCATGTTGGCGATGGCAACCTACATTACAACGTCTTTCCGGTTCCGGGCAAAAGCCGTTCGGACCATGAGGCAGAACGCCCTGAAATCAAACGGGTTGTCCATGCGCTGGTACATGAAATGGGCGGATCGGTCAGTGCCGAACACGGTGTTGGACGTTTGAAAGTCGAAGACCTGGAGCGGTACAGTGATCCGGCAAAGTTGACGGCCATGCGTGCCATCAAGGATGCCCTTGACCCCCATGGGATTATGAATCCCGGTGCGGTTTTGCGGGCGCAGCAGGCATGATGTCGTTGGTTGGCTCTGTTTCGCAGGCTGCGCCCGCGAAAGGCGCCCTCCCACCGACCCAAGGGTGTGTCTGATGGCAGGTTTGCCCACATTTGTCCTTGCGCCGGTCTTGTTGGTGCAGGCCATCTGGGTGGCGGCGCGCGCCATGCGCTTGCCAGAAGCCGACGGGCCGCGAAGCGGCCGGTCGGGGGGCGGGGTTCCGTTGAGGGTGCTCGTTCTGGGCGACAGTTCTGCGGCGGGTGTCGGGGCGGCTCATCAGGATGCCGCACTGACGGGTCGCCTGGTTGCGCATCTGGATGCCGACTACGATGTGCAATGGGTATTGTGGGCGCAATCGGGTTTGACGACCTCCGGTATGTTGCGAATGCTGAACTCTCAGCCTGCCCAAGAATTTGACGTTGCGGTCATTGCGCTCGGGGTGAACGACACAAAAAACGGGATGCATCCAACCCGCTGGCACTCCAACTACGCGAAGCTGCTTGCGCAATCGCGCAGGCGGCACGGCGCGCGGCGTATCTATGCATCGGGTGTGCCTCCGCTTGGTGATTTTCCGCTTTTGCCGCGCCCTTTGCGCGATGTGTTGGGCGCACGTGCAGCGCGGTTCGACACGATCCTTGCCGACCTGTGCGCCGGTCAGGATGGGGTAGAACATTTGCCCTTTGATCTGCCACTGGAGCCGGCGCTCATGGCCGCTGATGGATTTCACCCCGGGGAGCAGGTTTACGACATCTGGGCGCGGAGGATCGCGGATGCCCTAAGGACCAATCCCCCTCTCGCAGTGGGTTCGGCTGCAACGGTCAGGACGCCATGAATCCTCCATCGACGCAAAGCACGTGTCCAACAACGTAGGCTGCAGCGTCAGAGACGAGCCAGAGCACCGCCTCAGCCACTTCCTCGGGGGTGCCAGTCCGGCGGAGCGGAAGCGTCGCGGCGACCGCGTCAAGATCAAGCCCTGGTTCCATGATCATGTCGGTGACCACGCGCCCCGGTGCGACCATATTGATGCGTACGCCGTGTTGTGCTTCTTCCATGGCAGCAGTGCGTGTCATCGAAATCACGGCGGCCTTGGAGGCAGAGTACAGCCCGAAACCTGCGTTGGGATTGCGCAAACCGCTGATGGACGCATTGACGACGATGGCACCAGTGCCCTGCGTTCGCATCGCCGCGATCTGGTGGTGCAGGCAGGCCAGGACCCCGCGAACATTGGTATCAAAGATGCGTGTGTAGGTATCGAGAGATTGATCGCATAGATGCGCACGCTCTTCGCGGTAGCCTGCGTTGTTGAAGGCAATATCGAGCCGACCGTGTTCAGCCAGGATCTGGCTGTGCAGGTCTGACACTGCGTTGCTGTCGGTGACATCGTTTACGATGGCCTGCGCACTATGGCCTTGTGCTGTGATGTCCGCCACAGCACTGTCGAGTGTGGAAGCTTGGCGCCCTGTCAGAACCACATGTGCGCCCGATGCAGCAAGGCGCTTGGCAGTGGCCCGGCCGATGCCGCTGCCACCGCCGGTGACGAGTGCGATTTTGCGACGCGTGTCGTGATTGGGCATGTTGTCTGGTCCAGCGTCTGTGATCCGGTAAGCCTATATGATCTCGCACGTATCGGCACACGGAGCAGGAGTGTTTTCGAAGGGCCTGGCCCTCGATGCCCGGTATTGTGGCGTTACTCCCCGTCGAATGCGCATAGCGCATGCACGTCCATGCCCATGGCCTCAAGCCGTGCGCGCCCACCCAGATCGGGCAGATCGATGACAAAGGCGCAGGACACAATCTCGCCCCCAAGCCGTTCCACCAGTTTGATGCCAGCTTCGGCCGTGCCCCCGGTGGCCAGCAGGTCATCGACAAGCAGTATCTTCTCTCCTGCTTTTATTGCGTCGTCATGCACTTCGACAATCGCCTCGCCATATTCCAAGGTGTAGGCCTCCGAAATCGTTGCACCGGGCAGCTTGCCTTTCTTGCGGATCGGGACAAAGCCAATCGACAACTGGTGCGCAATGGCCCCGCCAAGGATGAAGCCGCGTGCTTCAAGTCCTACGACTTTGTCGATCTCAAGCCCGGCATAAGGGTGCAGCATCTGGTCCACCGCAATGCGAAACCCGCGCGGGTCTGCAAAGAGGGTGGTTACATCGCGGAACATGATCCCTTCGTGGGGGAAGTCGACGATGGTGCGAATGTAATCTTGAACGGTCTTCATGTGGCTCTCCGAAGTGTGGCGGTCAGCAGGCCCATGCCCACAAGGGTGGCCCCGCCCGCACGGGTCAACCACATCTGAACTTTTGGACGCGTGATGCGGCTGCGCATGGCGTTGGCAGCCAGCGCAAAGATCAGGGCGTTGACGCCCGCGATGCCCACGAACGTGGCAATCAAAATCGCGGCTTGCGGGGCAAAACCGGCGCTGGGATCAATGAATTGCGGCACGAAGGCCACGAAGAAAGTATTGGATTTCGGGTTCAGTGCCGTGACCGTTGTGAGATCGCGAAAGACACGCTTGGCGCTCTGGCCATCGAGTTTGCTCATCAGCGTTGTCGCGGACGGTGTCCGAGCACTCAGCAACATGCGAATGCCCAGATAAACAAGATAAACAGCGCCCACCCATTTCAAAACGGTGAATGCCAGCGCTGACGTCAGGAACAGAGCGCCCAGTCCGATCACGGACAGCGTCATGGCGATCAAGTCGCCAGTGGCCACGCCAAGCGCGGATGCGATGGCAACCCTAGGCCCTTGGGTCATCGCATAGCTCAGCACCATCATGAGCGTTGGACCGGGAATGACCAACAGGGCGGTGGAGGCGACAACGAAGGTCAGCCAAAGATCAAATGGCATCGTGAATTCCTTTGCGTCAAAGCACCCGGCCAGCCACAGTGTCAAGCTTGGACACCACGGCAGGATCGCGGGCATCGGGCGATGTGAGGATTGCAAATTCCAGCGCGCGGTCGCAGCCGTGGGGGCAATGTGCGCGGTCCGCACCCAACAGGGCGGGGAGGCGTTTGACCAGTGAACGACCCTTGTCTGCATTTCCCATAAGCGTTTGAATAATCTGGGTAACGTCGACCTCTCCATGATCCGGATGCCAACTGTCATAGTCAGTGATCATGGCGACGGAGGCGTAGCAAAGCTCGGCTTCGCGGGCGAGTTTGGCTTCGGGCATGTTGGTCATGCCGATCACGTCCGCGCCCCAGCTTTCCCGGTACATTTTCGACTCGGCGAGGGTTGAAAACTGCGGGCCCTCCATAGCCAAGTATGTACCACCCCGGTGCACATTGATCCCGGCGTCTTTTGCCGCGGTTTCGCAGGCATCCGACAGGCGTGGACAGGTGGGATGGGCAACCGAAACATGGGCAACACAGCCCGTGCCGAAGAACGATTTCTCGCGGGCAAAGGTCCGGTCAATGAATTGATCTACAATGACAAAATCGCCTGGAGCCATTTCTTCACGGAACGACCCGCAGGCCGAGACCGAGATCACATCCGTCACGCCCAACCGCTTGAGCGCATCGATGTTTGCGCGATAGGGGACGGTGGTCGGGGAATGCACGTGACCGCGCCCGTGCCGTGGCAGAAAGGCCATGCCGACCCCGTCCAATGTGCCAGTCAGGATCTGATCCGATGGCGCGCCCCAAGGCGTATCGACCTGCACCCATTTGGCCCCCTCCAACCCGTCGATATCGTAAATGCCGGAGCCGCCGATCACGGCAATTTTCGTTTGCGTCATTGGGGTCTCTCTTGCCGGAACAGAAGAAAATTTTCGAGCCAAAACAGGCCGTCACCACCCGTACACCAGCCGTGCACCACGCGTACACCCCCCATGCACCCCCACCGTGCGCAGAGGTGAAGAAGGTGGCAACAGGTGTCACTATTCGCGGCGGATGATTCCTGTAATGGCGGCGGCACCCAGGGCGGTGACAATCCAGCCCATCACGCTTAGCACCCAGCGTCCCCACCACAGATGCCAGCCCCAAAAGCCGCGATTGGTGGAGGGTGCCCAGGCTTCCGTCTGGCCGAAGTCGATGATGGGGATAACGACATCAAAACCGTAAGCATATCGGTTGAACGTCTCCCAATCGCGACCGGGCGCAATGGATTTCCATTCAGGCAAGGTGAGGTCGGTTTTCATTGGCAGTTTGTCGCCCGACCAAACTGTGGCGGGATGGTTTTCGGTGCTGGCCAGAGTGGTCCATTCTTCCGAGACAAGCACAGGTGCTGCGTTTGGGGCAAAGCTGCCTTCCTCCCACGCGTAGTGGGCTGGGATGATGGTGCAGCAGATCAGTAGGGCCAGCGCGGCCACACTGCGAAACGGGTGGTGGCCATAGCCAACCACAAGGCGGAGCAAAATGTCCCAAAAACCAGACCAGAGGTTCAGTGGTCCGGCGAAACTGTGTCCGGAGGCGCTGAGTTGAGCGCGTGTGCTGGCGCGACGCTTGCGTTCCCGTGTGTAAAGGACATGCCGCGCATCTTCGTCGTGGCCGGTGTCGCGCAGGAACTTGGCATATTGGGAATAGGGCTGCGGGCGGAACTCTTCGCCGAAGTAGCTCCCGCTCTTCAGCCAATCCATGCGGGCAGGTGAGGTGGACACCGTGCTTTTGATCCGATCATAGGTGAACCCGTCCAGAAACAGTCTGTCGCTATTCGGCCAGTTGTCCGGGTGATCGTCCAGTTCCGTGACATGCGCGCCGTTCAGGCTGACGGCGCCTGAGTGATGCTCGACCTTTTTCCAGACAAAGGAATGTTCAACGCGCATGGCTTGGCCGTTGAAGGCGTGGCCACTGTCGTTCTTGAGCTTGATACGCTCGCAAGTGAGACGACCAGAGATACGAGAGCCTGCCAGAAGGATTTCACCCGTGCTGTTGCATGCATCGAGACGCACAGCCCCGTTGACCTTAGCCCCGCCAAGCGAGAGAGACTGCCCGCTTGATGTGGCGATCAGCGTCGTGCTTTGGGCATAGAGGCCGCCAATGGTTGCGCCGTTCAATCGAATTTCACCGGTGCAGTGGAAGGGTGTTTTGATCTTGTCCTTTTCTTGCCTTGTCCTCGGATGTAGAAAAATGCCGCCTGAGATGTGCGCGCCGGTGGCCATTAATGCATAGGGGCTGTTGGGTGCAGACAGCTGGGCACCTGTGCAATCAAGCTGTCCGCCGATGGTTGCACTGTTTAGGACGATTGTGGCTTTGGAGATGGTATTGCGTATGTAGACGCTGCCATTGATCTCAGCGCCTTGAGCCCGCCAGCCGGGCAAGATGCATTCCGCAAACCCAACCGATTGGAACACAGTCAGTTCGGAGGTTACACGTGTGTCGAAATGGCAGTGTAAAAACCGCGTCGCACCATGAGCCTTTGCGAAACTGAGGTCGAGCTGTCCGGTGACGTAGGCGCCAATCAAGACGACACCGGCAGTTTCGACGGGACAGTCTGCACACCCGCCGAGAATGAGGTAACGGAGGATCTCTGCCCGGATTGTATGAGCAGCATCGGGTTTATCCGGACAATCAGAGCCGAGTTCGCAGCGCTTGCCTGCCTGGCAAGCCTCAATCAGCTTCTCTTCCGCCTCTGTGGGCCCGCCGTCAAACGCCAAAACTTCCTTGTATGTGCGCAGAACCGCCATACCCGTACACTCCCGTTTCCCGAGAGCACCCTAACATCGCCTGACGCCAAATAAAGTCAGCTTCTGCATACCCAGAAATACCGTGCCATTCCTGCATAACCTGCTATGTGCAGCGCACATAACAGACCCGCGTACGGTGCAATGGTTATTAACCCGCTGATGGTTTAGATGCCACCGATCGCGCCCCCACGAGCAGACGGATTCCGAATGGCCTTTCTTGATAACCTCAACACCAAGACCCGCTTTGGTGATTTTTCCATCGCGCCGGGTGACACCAAGCTGACACCGGGTCAGATCAAGACCGACCTGCTGTCTGGCTTGACCGTGGCGCTGGCGCTGGTGCCGGAAGCGGTGGCTTTTGCCTTTGTCGCCGGGGTGCACCCGCTTGTGGGCCTTTATGCGGCGTTCATGGTTGGCCTGATTACCGCGGTTTTCGGGGGTCGTCCCGGCATGATTTCCGGTGCGACGGGCGCTCTGGCTGTCGTCATGGTCGCGCTGGTGGCGCAGCATGGGGTTGAGTACCTGTTTGCCACCGTCGTCCTGATGGGGCTTTTGCAGATTTTTGCGGGTGTGATGCAGTGGGGCAAGTTTATCCGTCTTGTTCCGCACCCGGTGATGCTGGGGTTCGTGAATGGCCTCGCCATCGTGATTTTCCTGGCCCAGCTGACGCAATTCAAGGTGCCAGGCAGTGCCGAGGCATCTGGCCATGGTATGGCGGGCGGCGATTGGCTGTCGGGCATGCCGCTTCTCATGATGCTGGGGCTGGTTGCGTTGACGATGGCTATCATCTGGCTTGCGCCGCGTGTGACGCGGGCCATTCCGGCACCGCTCGCGGGTATTGGCATTGTTGCAGCCATCGTGATCGCCTTTGGTCTGGATGTGCCGCGCGTCGGTGATCTTGCCTCGATCGAAGGCGGGTTGCCCCCATTCCACATTCCGATGGTGCCGCTGACATGGGAAACGATTGAGATCATTCTGCCTTATGCTGTGATCCTGGCTGCCATTGGCCTGATCGAAAGCCTGCTGACCCTGAACCTTGTGGGCGACCTGACCGGCCAGCGTGGCGGTGCGAGCCAAGAGTGCATCGCGCAGGGCTTGGCGAACACAGCGACCGGCTTTTTCGGCGGTATGGGCGGTTGTGCGATGATCGGTCAGTCCATGATCAACGTGAAATCGGGCGGGCGCACGCGCATTGCTGGTGTGGCGGCAGCGCTCTTCCTGCTGGCCTTTATCCTTGTCGGGTCGTCCATTATCGAACTGATCCCGCTGGCTGCCTTGGTTGGTGTGATGTTCATGGTGGTGATCGGGACATTTGCGTGGAACAGCCTCAAGATCCTGCGCAAAGTGCCCCTGACGGATGCCTTTGTCATCGTGCTGGTGACTGTGGTGACAGTGATGGAGGACCTTGCCGTTGCTGTTGTCGTTGGTGTGATCGTGTCAGCGCTGGCTTATGCGTGGAACAATGCCCGTCGCATTCACGCCAAGACCTACACCACCCCCGAGGGTGCGCGTGTGTATCAGGTGCAGGGCCCGCTGTTCTTTGGATCGGCAACCGGCTTTATCGAGATGTTCAAGGTCGACAGTGACCCGCGTGAGGTCATCATTGACTTTGCCGACAGCCGTGTTGTGGATCAGTCCGCTCTGCAGGCGATCGAGGCGGTGGCTGGCAAGTATCAAGAGGCTGGGAAGCGCGTTCAGCTGCGTCACCTGACGCATGACTGTCACAAGCTGCTGACCAAGGCGGGTCACCTGATTGTCGACAGTGATGATGACCCTGATTACGAGATCGCCACCGATTACGGCGTACGTACGGGTATCTTGGGCGGGCACTAAGGGGCGCGCATATGCGCGTCGCCTAGGGCAAAGGTGCGGGCACCCGCCATGAAGCGGGAGACCGCGTTCGTGTGAACTGTTCTTAGCTATCCAAAAACGGTGTGTGTCAGTCCGTGATCACGCCGACGCCAGCGCCGACAACGGCCCCTTCGACACAGCGTCCATCTGTTAAGACTTCGCCTGCTGCACAGCCGATAGCGCCGCCAACGACCGCGCGTTCGAGCGTGCTGTCGCCGCAAGCTGCTAGCGTCGTCATGGCTGCGACCGCAGCGAGGGCAAGAAATTTATGCATGGGCTGAACTCCTGAGCCTATTTAATACTTCGCTACGCTAGCATGCGGTTTTGGGAGGCTCGACGCGATTAAGCCTCGCGCGTGCAATTGCGCGCCAAATCGCCGATCGGCACCGGATTGTCATGGGGCATATGTGGCCTGAGCGCCTGGTTGATTTCTGGGCACGTCACACTGTCCATTTGCGAATGAACGACGAACCGCAAATCGCAAATGGACCGGCGCTACAACTCGGGTTAGAGATCGACTTTAGATGAAGCGAGCTGGGGGCGCGACAAATGGCGAGTGAAAGTGGGGGCGGACATGCATCGCCGTCTTGGTTTGTAGCCCCGGGCGAAGGAGATTCACTGGCGTGGATATCGCTGATCTTCATCGGCCTCGCCCTCTACGGGCTCGTATCCTTGTATGCGGCTTTCGATCGCTGGGCTGAACATCAGTCCAAGGGTACGCCGCTGGCCAAAACCATACCGACCATGCTGACCATTGCGCTGCTCTACGAGATTTTTCCCTTGGGGCATTTCAATACCCTGTTGCCGCTCAGTGCGATCCTGATTGCACTGATGGCGGACTGGTCACGGTTCAACCTGCGTCGCGACGAAATCCCGGCCACAGAAAACTCCGATGCTGCTGCGCAAACTGGGACCGATCAGGTGGAGCCGCGGAATGTTTGAACTGCTCCTGACCTCGTTCCCGGTTGTCATCCGGTATTTCCAACTCAAGCGCAGGGGCGAGGCGTTGACGGTCTGGAACATGCGCACGGCAGTGTTCCTTTGGGCGATCATGGCCTTTGCGCTGTTCCTGGTGATCTTCTATTTCCACCCGAAATCCTATTCCGGCCTACTGCCGTTCCGCACCGTGTCCGTTGTGGCGCAAACCAACGGTCCGGTGACTGAGCTGCCGACTGTGAACGGGCAACGCGTGTCGAAGGGTGACCTTCTGTTTCGCATTGAAAACAGCGCCCAGGCTGCGGCAGTCAAGCAGGCAGAGGCCGAGTTTGACCGCCTCGCAGCGGCTGAGGTCAAGGCGCAGGATACCCTGCTTGTGGCACAGGCCAGCGTGCTCGAAGCAACCGCATCGCTGGAAAAGCTGCAGGTCGATCTGGAAAACGCTCAGACATTGCTGGCCCGCAATGTGGGGACGCAGGACACGGTACGCGAACTCGAATCCGCAGTGGCCGTCGCGGAGGCAGAAAAGGGTGCGGCCGAAGCGCAGGCTGATCTGGCCCAATCCGACATCACACAAGCGATCCCGGCCGAGCGCCGCGCGGCGGAGGCGGCGCTGGAGCGCGCGCAGGTGGCGCTGGCGCAGACAGAGGTACGCGCCTTTTCCGATGGTGTCCTCACCCAGCTTGCCATGAGCGTGGGCAGCCCGGCGTCCCAGCTGATCCTGAGCCCGGCGATGGTGATCATCCCTGACCGGCCCGAAGGCGTACCATTGCGTATCACTGCCGGTTTTTCACAAGTGGCGCGTGCTACGTTGTACGAGGGGATGCCCGCCGAGATTGCCTGCGACAGCAATATCGGCCTGTCATTCCGCAATGCCGTTCTGCCTGCGCGCGTCGCGTCCATCCAACCCGCCATCGCGGCCGGGCAGGTGGTGCCCGGCGGCCGGCTGCTTGAGCCAGAAAACGGGCTGCAACGCGGATCGATGCTTGTCTATTTTGAGCTTGAGCACCCCGACCATGAGGCCATCATGGTCGATGGCTCCGGCTGCATCATCCAGACCTATACCAGCAATCTCAGCGGCGTGGCGGGGCACATCATTGCGGCCACCGGGGTAGTCAAGGCTGTGGGGCTGCGCCTCAAGGTCTGGGGTGCGTTGGTATCTGGCGTCGGGCTGGCAGGTGGCGGGGCACACTAAGAAACCCCGCCGACCCCGCGTGATCAGCAGGTTGTCAATGCTTCGACGTCACCGGCCAGCAATGCGGGCACTGCTTCCGCGATGCGGTCAGCCGACCAATCCCACCAGGCAAGCTGGTTGAGCGTTGCGATATCGGCGTCAGAAAAGCGCATCTTGACCACCTGTGCAGGATTGCCCGCAACAATGGCGTAGTCCGGAACGTTGCCCCGTATCACGGCTCCAGCCCCGACGATCACACCGTTCCCGATCCGCGCACCGGGGCACACGATTGCGCCGTATCCCAGCCAGACGTCGTTCCCGATTACCGTATCACGCGTGTCCGGTTGAAACCCCGCCATCTGTGTCTGATCGAAGATGGGGAAGGGAAAGGTGGTCAGCCCATCCATCGCGTGGTTTGCGCCCGATGTGATGAACTGCACCCCATGTGCAATCTGGCAAAACCGGCCGATGCGCAGTTTTTCAGGCCCATATCCGAACATGTAGGGGGCCAAGTGCGCCGCCCAATCCGCCACCGGTGCAAAGTTTGAGGCGTAGGTGTAATCACCGATCTCCCAGCCGGGATGATCGATGACCTTGTTCAGAAAGACGGTCCCTTGGTGATCGGACCCGTCGGGCAGGGTGATGGGATAGGCGCGCCCTGCGTCCGGAAAGGTCATTCGCCAGGCCGTTTCAGACTGAACTTCTCGCGCACGACAGAATAGTCGCGATATCCCAGCCTGGTGAGTGGATTGTATTGCAGCACGTCAAAGATGCCGTCGACGATGCAGTCGTCGCGCAGGTGCACGCCCACGACCTCGCCAAAGACGACGTAGTTTGCTTCGCCCTCGATTTTGATGATTTGGGTCATGCGGCATTCAAGCGAGGCCGGGGAGGCGGCGACACGGGCACAGTTGATCTCGGAACAGCCGGCCTTGTCGATTTGCGCAAGCGCAAACTCGTCCGTGTCAGCCGACCACTCACCAGATGTCTGGTTCATGGCATCCTTCATCGCATATTCCACCACGTTCACACAAAATACGCCCGTGTCGCGGATGTTGGCGACGCTGTCCTTGGTGCCGTCACGGTCTGCCTTTGTGCTGGTCGATGCGAACATGACTTGTGGCGGGACATAGGACACGCCGTTGAAGAAGGAATAGGGGGCAAGGTTGTCGGATCCATCGCTGCCCCGGGTCGAAATCCAGCCGATGGGGCGGGGGGTTACGATTGCGTTGAACGGGTTGTGGGGCAGGCCGTGGCCATCGGCGGGGCGGTAGAACATGCGGGCTCCGTTTCGTGCGTTTGCGCAAGGGTTACCTGCATGCTAGGGCGGGTTCCAGCCCATAAGACCCCGGACCAAACGCACCGCCCATGTATCATCTGAGCACAGAGACGCCTGACGATCGGTGGGAGGTCGAGGCCTTGTATGACCTGTGCTTCGCACCGGGGCGTGAGGCGCTGTCATCCTACCGATTGCGCGATGATGTGCCCCCGGTCGCGGGCTTGAGTCATGTGGCGCGGGATATTGATGGCATTCTTGCAGGTGCGATCCGGTATTGGCCCGTGCAGATCGCGGCTCAGACAGCGCTATTGCTTGGTCCGGTGGCGGTCCACCCAACCCGTCAGGGGGAGGGGCTTGGAGGCGAATTGATCGAAACCTCGCTTGGGCAGGCGGTGCAGTCCGGCTGGGACCGGGTGATGCTGGTGGGGGACGCCCCGTATTACAGCCGCTTCGGGTTCCAGAAACTGCCGGGCGTCATCATGCCCCCGCCAACCAACCTTGAACGTGTCTTGGGCCGCGACCTAACTGATGGCGCGTGGGATGGGGTGCGCGGCGACGTTATGCGCTTCGGTTGATAACGCGTACGTGTCATCCCATGTTAAAAGGATGAACGAATTTATCCTTGTTCCCAAACCCTTGGACACAGATGCCGAGCTTGACCGGCTGGCCCGCCGCTACAAGGGCGCAGGCGGTCTTGGCATTCAGGTCCTCAACACGCTGGGCACGCAGGCCGATGGGTTGCTCAGCCGATTGCCCGGCCCCGTCCGGGATCAATTGGACGGCGCGACCCGCGCGGCCTTGGTCCAGGCGCTGGGCGCGGCCAGTAAATCGCGGGGCGTCGTCCCGGATCAGGCCGAGTGGCTGAACGCAACCGTCAGTGCCGCCATGGGGGCGGCAGGCGGGTTTGGCGGTCTGCCCACGGCATTGGCCGAACTGCCCGTGACCACAACGCTGCTGCTGCGCGTGATCGAAGGTGTGGCTGTGGAGCACGGGTTTGACCCTGCGATGGATTCGGTGCGCTTTGACTGTGTTCAGGTTTTTGCCGCCGCAGGTCCGCTGGAACATGACGATGGCGCTGATATTGCATTCCTGTCAGCCCGCATGGCGCTGAGCGGCGCGGCCATGCAGGGGTTGATTGCCCGCGTGGCCCCACGGTTGGCCATTGTGATGGGCCAGAAACTGGCAGCACAAACCATCCCTGTGTTGGGTGCTGTCGCGGGTGCTGCCACAAACTATGCCTACACCAGCTACTACACTGACATGGCCCATGTGCATTTCGGACTGCGCCGCCTTGCGGTGGAGGCGGATCAGCCGCACGAAGACATGGTCGAGCGGTTGCGGAGCGAGGTGCTGGCGCTCAAGTAGCGCCGCCTGAGATCGCCGATTGCGCAACAGACGTTGCCTTGATCACCGCGAACACGGATTGCCCTTCGCGCAGACCCATGCTCTGCACCGCCCGTGCCGTGACGCGTGCCAGCAGCGCATCTCCGCCTGCATCCAGTGCAATGGCTGCGCCCGGACCGTCGCCCGCACGAATGGCTTTGATGGTCACGGGCAGAATATTTTGCGCACTCAAGCCTTCGGGCTGTGAGAGAGATAACAGCACATCCTGCGCCAGAACACGCAGGCGTACCATTGATCCGACGGGGGCCTGTACCCCCATCAACTGCACGCTGCCTGCCGCCAGCTGAAGGGTGCTCAACCCATCCTCGCTATGGGCCGCCACCCGAGCGCGCAAGACTGCACCGGCCTCGCGCACGCCCAGAAGTGGCACAGCCGCAGGGTCCGCCATCACGTCGAAGATCGGCCCTTGTCGCGCCACACGCCCCCCGGCCAGCAGCACCATGTGGTCTGCCAGACGTGCAACCTCCTCAACCGCATGGCTGACATAAAGGATCGGCACGCCCGTCTCGGCCTTGAGGCGGTCGAGATAGGGCAGGATTTCGGCCTTGCGAGGACCATCCAGGGCTGCAAGCGGCTCGTCCATCAGCAAAAGACGCGGGTTCGACAGAAGCGCGCGCCCAAGAGCCAAGCGCTGTTTTTCCCCGCCAGACAGCGTCGCGGGGCGCCGATCCAGCAAGGCGCCAATTCCGAGCATTTCGATGATCCGTGGACGGTCCGACGCCCGCGCACCGTAGCGGCTGGCGTAGTCCAGGTTGTCGGCCACACTCATGTGGGGGAACAGGCGGGCGTCCTGAAACACGTATCCAATACGGCGCTTGTGCACGGGCAAGGTGTCAAAACGCAGCCCATCAAGAGTGATCTGTGCATGATCAGGGCGCAGCAGGCCAGCCACGGCATTCACGATGGTCGTCTTGCCCGCGCCTGAGCGACCAAACAGGGCGGTCACACCCGGTCCAGCCTCGAACGCGACCTCCAGCGCGAAATCACCCAAACGGTGACGGAGAGCGACGGACAATGTCATGTGCCTGCGATCCTGCGTGCAACCCTGCGCGCCAACCATTCCGAGAGGGCCACGGCCCCCAAAGCGATGATACAGGCCCAGAGGACAAGCCGGATCGCCGCATCCTCTCCGCCTGGGACCTGCAGCAGGG
>NZ_JBYNDP010000028.1:24399-33824 GCF_059783535.1 Tateyamaria sp.
AGGGTGACAGATCCGAAGACAGCCCAACCGGGGGCGCCAAGGGTGCGCGCCGCATCCTCAATCTTGGGATCCACGGCCTCGATCGCGAGGCGAATGGCACGGACCATCAGGGGAAAGCCCATGACCATGGCTGCCAGCGCGGCGCCGGTCCACCGGAACGCCAGAACAAGGCCAAAGGTCTCTTCCAGAAAGCGCCCGGCAGGGCCGTTACGGCCAAAAGACAGAAGCAGAAGGTATCCGGTGACAACAGGAGGCAGAACCAGAGGCAGGTGGACCAACGCGTTCAGCACCGATTTACCCCAGAAGTCCCGACGGGCAAGCACCCAAGCAATCCAGATGGCCAAGGGCAACGCCAGCAGCGTGGCGGTCACACCAACCAGCAGTGACAGGCGTAGGGCGGTCCATCCGGCTTCATCCAGCATCATGGCAGGCGAAACCCGGCGGCGGTGAAACTGTCGGACTGTGCTGCGACATGATCCAGAAAGGCGGACCCGATGGGGGTCAGGGCGATGGCCGGGTATTGAATAGGCGGGTGGGCATCGACAGGCACTTCGAATACCACGGACACGTCATCGCTTGCGACCGCGTCAGAGGCATAGACGATGCCCAACGGTGCCTCTTTGCGCGCGACGAGGGCCAGAGCGGCACGGACATTCTCGGTTTCGGCCAGATTTGGGCGGATTGCGGTCCATGCGCCTATACCCTCCAACCATGCTTGCGCATAAATCCCTGCAGGTACGGACATATGCTGACCCATGGCGAGCCGTCCGCCGTTGAGCCGTGTGAGGATGGTTTCTGCTGTTGCATCTGGCAGAGCAGTCGCGCCGATAGGTCCAACAATGACCAAAGTGTTTGAAAGCAGTATTTGTCCGGCATCGGACGCATGGCCGCCCCCAGACAGCCAATCGGCCCACGCCGCGTTGGCGAGGATCACGGCATCTGCGGGGGCGCCCTGGCTGATCTGACGCGCGATTGCGCCGCTGCCGCCGTAGCTGATGACAACCTCGTCGTTCCACGCCTCGGCCACCTCATCAAGCGGACCCTGCAACGAAGCGGCTGCAAAGACGCGGACGGTGTCTGCGGCACTGGCGGTTGCTGTGACCCACGTCGCGCACGCGAGGGACAAACCCTTGATCCATCTTGGAGTTTTCATCGGGTGGAACTATTGGGCAATGGAGGCTTGCGCTCAAGTCCAAAAGCAGTCTGGTCCAGCCGCGTTGTTGCTACCGTATGTAACACTTTTTTCACGTTACGGTGGGTAGTTAAGCACCGAAACTGGTGTTTCTTGGTTAATTCCAGTATAAAACTCGGAATAACGGAGGGCAGGGCAGTGACGGCCCCGATGATTAAGCAGCTTCCCCTTTCGCTGGGACGCGCCAAGAAAGCAGATGTGCGCACGCAATTCGCGGCGCTGTGTTATCGTATCAAGAACGATAAGGTGCAGGTCCTTTTGGTTACCTCTCGCCGGACGCGGCGTTGGATCATTCCAAAAGGCTGGCCAATGGACGGTCAAACGCCGGCGGACAGCGCGGCACAGGAAGCGTGGGAAGAAGCGGGTGTGCTAGGCCGCGCTGATCAGCGCCCGTTGGGCATGTTTTCCTACAACAAGCATATGGGCGGTGATGATGGGCTGCCGGTGGCCGCCATGGTTTACGCGGTGCGGGTCAAGTCCCTGTCCAAAGACTACCCGGAAGTGGACGAACGCACGCGCAAATGGGTGAGCCGGAAAAAAGCGGCTCAGTTGGTGGATTCCCCTGAACTGTCGCGCATCCTGCGTGACTTTGACCCAAGGTTTCTGGCCTGATTTCTGACGTTTGTGCCTTTGACGCCGCCGCTGGGTCGCATATGTGTAACGTGCTATGATCAAATACACACTCAAATGTGCCGATGGGCACGACTTTGAAAGCTGGTTTGCCAGTGCGGACGCCTTTGACAGTCTGAAGACGGCGGGCCACGTGGCGTGCGCTTTGTGCGGTAGCACAGATGTGGAAAAGGCTATCATGGCGCCGCGGGTCACCACGGCGCGCAAGGCGGCGAAAGACGTGCCTGAGGCCGATGCAGCGTTGGGCAAACCTGCATCCGAGGTGGAAGCAGCCCTTTCTCAAATGCGGGAGGCGGTCGAAAAGAACGCCACCTATGTGGGCGGTAACTTTGCCTCCGAGGCACTGGCACAGCATCTGGGTGAACAGCCTGATCGCCCGATCTGGGGCGAGGCCAACCGGGAAGAGGCCAAGCGCCTGATCGAGGATGGCGTGCCCGTTGCGCCGCTTCCCTTTGTCCCCTCACGCAAAGCGAACTGATTTTTCATGCATATTCTGATCACCGGAGCCACCCGCGGTATCGGGGCTGGGTTGGCCGAGGCCTACCGCGCACAAGACCATGACGTGACCGGCACGGGCCGGTCTTCGGGGGCCGAAGTGACACTGGATGTCACGCAACCTCTCGATCATCGCGCCATGGCGGCCCAACTTGAGGGGCAACCCATTGACCTGCTGGTGTGCAACGCAGGTGTCTATCTGGACAAGGGCAACGATCTTGACACCGGCTATGCCCCCGATCTGTGGGCACAAAGCTTTGCGGCGAATGTGACAGGCGTGTTCCTGACCATACAGACCCTGTTGCCCAACCTGCGGGCGGCACCGGCGCCGCGTATCGCGATCATCTCGTCGCAGATGGCCTCGCACACCCGAGCACCGGGCGGCAGCTATATCTACCGCGCATCCAAGGCCGCCGTGCTGAACCTTGGCCGCAACCTTGCCTCTGACCTCGCGGGGGAAGTGGCGGTGGGCATCTATCATCCGGGTTGGGTTCAAACGGACATGGGGGGCAGTGCTGCCGACATCACGGTGGATGAGGCCGTTTCGGGTTTGATGGAGCGGTTTGCCGCCCTGAACCACGAAACGACCGGCTGTTTTGAAACCTGGGACGGGCGCGCCCACGCATATTAAGCGCTGCCACTTTGGCTGCTGTCGAAAGGACGCGCTGACGCGCGGCTCGATTTTATCCAGAGACGCCTTTTCAGGCGCCCCTGACATGTGCCTCTGGCGGGGACTTTTTGAAACAGGGAAGGGGGAGCGGTTCTTGCAACTCCAATCTCTGGGCGATATGGGCGGGCGGACAGAAAATTGGGGCCTTTCATGCCTGTTCTCGTGATGAAATTCGGTGGCACATCGGTGGCCACATTGGACCGCATCCGGCGCGCCGCAA
Source organism: Tateyamaria sp. (assembly GCF_059783535.1). Lineage (NCBI taxonomy): Bacteria > Pseudomonadati > Pseudomonadota > Alphaproteobacteria > Rhodobacterales > Roseobacteraceae > Tateyamaria > Tateyamaria sp. The sequence continues at coordinate 27,607 of NZ_JBYNDP010000028.1, forward strand.
AGCGTGTGGGTGTCGAAGTGGCAAAAGGCTATGACGTGATCGTCATCGTGTCGGCCATGTCCGGCAAGACCAACGAGCTGGTGGGGTGGGTCAATGAAACCTCGCCCCTGTTTGATGCCCGCGAATATGATGCCGTGGTGTCGTCGGGTGAAAATGTGACTGCGGGCCTCATGGCGCTGACCCTGCAGGAAATGGACGTGCCCGCGCGCAGCTGGCAGGGCTGGCAGGTGCCGTTGAAAACCAATTCTTCGCATTCCAGCGCCCGGATCGAGGAAATTCCCACCGACAATATCAACACCAAGTTTGGGGAAGGGATGCGGGTGGCCGTGGTCGCAGGATTTCAGGGCATCAGCCCCGAGGGCCGGATCACCACGCTGGGTCGGGGCGGGTCCGACACAACCGCCGTGGCCTTTGCCGCCGCGTTCGAGGCTGAGCGGTGCGACATCTACACGGATGTCGACGGCGTCTATACCACCGACCCACGTGTCAGCCCCAAGGCCCGCAAACTGGACAAGATCGCCTTTGAAGAGATGCTGGAACTGGCCTCTCTCGGCGCAAAGGTGCTGCAGACCCGCTCGGTCGAACTGGCCATGCGCTACAAGGTCAAGCTGCGGGTGCTCAGCAGTTTCGAAGAACAATCCGACGAGGCCGGGACACTGGTCTGCGATGAGGAGGATATCATGGAAAGCAATGTCGTGGCCGGTGTGGCCTTTTCCCGGGACGAGGCGAAGATGACGCTGGTGTCGGTCGCGGACCGTCCGGGCATCGCCGCCACCATATTCTCGGCCCTCAGCGATGCGGGGGTGAACGTGGACATGATTGTTCAGAACATCTCGGAAGAGGGGCGGACGGATATGACCTTCTCGTGCCCCACCGACCAGGTGGCACGTGCCGAAAAGGCGATGGCCGAGGCTAAGGGCGAAGGGATCATCAATTTTCACGAACTGATTGCAGACACCGATGTCGCCAAGATCAGTGTCGTAGGTATCGGCATGCGCAGCCACACTGGCGTCGCGGCCAAGATGTTCCAATGTCTGAGCGCAGAGGGCATCAACATCAAGGTCATAACCACGTCCGAGATCAAGATCAGCGTCCTGATCGACCGCAAGTACATGGAATTGGCCGTACAGGCACTGCATGATGCGTTCGAGTTGGACAAGGCGGCCTGACCCCCCATGTAGAGCGCAACCGAGACGTCGAGGGACGGTCCTATGTTGCGCACGTTCTACGCCCTGATCCTTTATATTTTTGCGTTGCCGGCCTTGGCCAACACCTTGCCCGAGCGGGTGGGGAAAGCGCTGCTTCATGTCATCGCGCACGAGACGGGTCACGCCGTTTTGCGCGAATTCGACATACCCATCCTCGGCCCCGAAGAGGACATCGCCGAGGATTTTGCCACCACGTTCATCTACCTCACGCTGCCCGACCGTGCCGAAGCGATCATCGAGGCGCGCGCGGCGCAACATCGCGCCGATGGCGCCCAGCCCGGCCCGTTTTCGGAATACCCCCGGATGCCCAACTGGCTGGGCGTATGATCTGCCTGCTGTATGGTTTTGATCCGGAGCGCTACATCGCGCTGGCCGATCGCAATGCGATGGACGAAGACACCCGCGACATGTGCGCTGATATGGCGCCCGAGTTGTTGCGCAGCTGGCGGCGGACGCTTGCACCGCTGTGGATCGACCCGGAAGCGCGCGTGACCGAAGTGGGCCTGCGCGCGGACCCGGATCTGGAAGCAATGGCCATCGCCAATCGCGAACTGGTTGAGACCGCCCTGACCATGCTGTCCCGTATTGATTGGCACTCCCGCATAACGCTGGACCTGGCACAATGTGACGGAACGGCTGGTTGGCAGCGCAATGGGCGCAGAATTTTCCTGTGCAGCGCCTATGTAGACAGGATGGTTGCCCAGTTGGCGGATTGATACGCCTGCTGCCGCGGATTGCAGCGCAAATACTACCTATGCGGGAATAATGATGGCCGGCAGGTCGCTTTGGCGTTTCTCTTTGCGCGTTGCTGTGATCTAAGCTGATGTCGCAGAATGAAGTGGGGACAGCGCGGCAATGGCCGAACGCCTTGAAACTGAAAGCCGTAAGCTGCTGGGCCGCTTGCGCGATGCGATGGCGGGGGATGACCCGGGCCAGGCGCGGCTGGACAAGATCACGCATTTGATTGCGAACAGCATCGGGTGCGAGGTGTGTTCGATCTATCTGTTCCGGGATGAAGAAACGCTTGAGCTTTGTGCGACGGAAGGTTTGAACCCGGATTCGGTTCATCAGACACGGATGCGTTTGGGCGAAGGTCTGGTCGGCCGCGTGGCCCGTCGTCGGCAGGTTGTGAACACCGCTGACGCCCCGAGCGCGCGAGGCTTCCGCTATATGCCCGAGACAGGGGAAGAGGTGTTTTCCAGCTTCCTCGGTGTGCCGATCCAACGGCTGGGCGAGTCGCTTGGCGTGCTGGTGGTTCAATCCAAGGAAGCGCGCGAATTTTCTGCCGATGAAGTCTACGCACTTGAAGTTGTGGCGATGGTTCTGGCCGAGATGGCAGAGCTTGGTGCTTTTGTCGGTGAAGGTGCCGCCATGGGCGCGCGCCATTCGCAGCCCGCAATGTTGCGGGGCACCGTGGCCCAGGAGGGTGTGGCCGAAGGGCATATATGGCTGCATGAGCCGCGTGTCGTTGTCACGAACCCGATCGCCGATGACCCCCATCGCGAACTTGAGCGACTGACCGAAGCGGTGGAGGAGTTGCGCGTGGGCGTCGACAAGATGTTGTCGCTGGCCGCTGACAAGGAACAGGCCCAGGTGCTGGAAGCCTATCGCATGTTTGCCAATTCCAAAGGATGGATGCGGCGCATGCAGGAGGACATCAGCAATGGCCTGAGTGCGGAAGCGGCGGTGGAAAAGGAACAATCGCTGGCCCGGGCACGTATGGGGCAGGCGACGGACAGCTACCTGCGGGAACGGCTAAGCGATCTCGATGACCTGTCGAACCGCTTGCTGCGCATTCTGACCGGGCAGGGGGCTGACACCGGGGCAGAAATGCCGGCGGACCCCATCCTTGTGGCGCGCAATATCGGACCAGCCGAACTGTTGGATTATGGCCGCAATCTGAAAGCCATCATTCTGGAAGCTGGATCTGTCGGCAGCCACGCAGCCATCGTGGCGCGGGCACTGGCCATTCCGTTGATCGTTCATGTGGACCGGGCGACGCTTGAGGCGCTGAACGGTGATCACGTGATGGTGGATGGTGAGCAGGGGATCGTCCACTTGCGCCCGGATGATACGGTGGTTGCAGCGTTCCGCGACAAGATGGCGATGCAGGCGGCGGCGGTTGAGCGTTATGCCTCCATTCGTGACAAAGCGGCCGAAACGCTCTGCGGATCGGTTGTGTCACTGCACATGAACGCCGGGCTGATGGCTGATCTGCCGTCGCTGGAAGGGTCTGGCGCGGAAGGTGTCGGATTGTTCCGCACAGAGCTGCAGTTTCTTGTTCGAAATCAGATGCCTAAGCGGTCAGAGCTGTCGGCGCTTTATGCGCGTGTTCTGGATGCCGCCGGTGGCAAGCCAGTGGTGTTCCGGACCCTCGATATTGGGTCGGACAAGGTGCTGCCCTACATGAAGCCCAACGACGAACCCAACCCGGCGCTTGGCTGGCGCGCGATCCGCGTGGGATTGGACAAGCCGGGTGTGATGCGGATGCAGTTGCAAGCCCTGATCCGTGCGGCAAACGGGCGTCCGCTGACCGTCATGTTCCCTTTCGTGGCTCAGTACGAGGAATACACTCGTGCCCGCGCCGAGGTGGACAAGGCCATGGAGCGCGAGGCGCGGCTGGGCCATGTGCTGCCCGAGGCCCTCAAGGTGGGAGCGATGCTGGAAACCCCGAGTCTCGCCTTTTCGCCCCAAAAATTCTTTGAAGAGGTGGAATTCCTGTCCATTGGTGGCAACGACCTCAAGCAGTTCTTCTTTGCCGCTGACCGCGAGAATGAGCGTGTGCGGCGCCGCTATGACACGCTGAATGTATCGTTTCTGAGCTTCATCGAGCGCATCGTCGAGCGCTGCAACCAGACGGATACGCCGCTTTCGTTCTGCGGTGAGGATGCGGGCCGCCCGGTTGAGGCGCTGTGTTTTGCGGCCATAGGCATGCGCAGCCTGTCCATGCGCCCGGCGTCGATCGGTCCGGTCAAGTCTTTGTTAAGACGGTCAAATCTCGACGAGGTGCGCAAAGTTATCGCTGATGCGCGCCACAGGGGGGATATGAGCGTCAGACCGGCGATTATGGACTATTTGCGCGATCAGGGTTGATACTGTGCAAAATCTTTTAGAATCATATGTTTGCGAGAGACTCTGAGCGCCTTGCGTCATTTTCATCCGCGATGAAGGTTTTGCAGTACCGCGGCGCTGCTAGAGGTCAAGACGGCACCGAATAGTTCGAAATATATTCTTATTTCAACTTAATTTGATGATTATGCCGATATCATCCGTCATAAATTTCAATAAACAAACAAATCGGAAGAAATACTCACAGCCCGTTCGACCCTTCACAAAACGCAAAAAGAAAACCGCCACCTGCAACACAGATGGCGGCCATTTTGCGTCAGAAATGTCTTAGCGCAGACGCTGCTCCGATATGGCGTCAAAGAACATCACGCGGTCATCGTCAAAGCTGACGGTCACTTCGGTGCCTTCGTCCATCGCCATGTCACCACGCGACTCTACGATCAGACGTTCACCGGTGGGGGTGGTCAGGTAATCATAGGCCACGCCACCCAAACGCTCGCGGATGTCCAGTTTAATCGCGGATGCGCCCTGTTCCAAACCCATGTCCTGTGGGCGAACGCCCACAGTCACCTCGGTCCCTGCTGCGGGCAGGGATACGGACGTAGGGATCACGCGGTCAGCCAGACCGGGCACCCGTACACCGCCATCTTCCACCACGCCCTTGATGAAATTCATCGCGGGTGAGCCAATAAATCCGGCTACGAATTTGTTGTCCGGGTCCTGATAGAGGTGCATGGGGCTGCCCACCTGCTCAATATAGCCCGCGCGCAGAACCACGATTTTGTCCGCCAGCGTCATCGCTTCGACCTGGTCGTGGGTCACGTAGATCATCGTGGTGCCCAGCTCCTTGTGCAGACGGGCAATCTCCACCCGCATGTCCACGCGCAACTCGGCATCCAGGTTCGACAGCGGCTCGTCAAACAGGAACACCTCTGGCCCCCGCACAATCGACCGGCCAATGGCAACCCGCTGACGCTGACCGCCGGACAGGGCGGCGGGCTTGCGCTTCAGATACTCGTCCAGCTTCAGAATCTTCGACGCGCCATCGACCTTGCGCTTGATCTCGGCCTTGTCGACGCCGTTCATCTTCAGGCCAAAGCCCATGTTTTCCTCGACCGTCATGTGCGGATAAAGCGCGTAGGTCTGGAACACCATCGCCACGCCACGCTCGGCGGGGTCCATATGGGTCACATCGCGCGCGCCGATGTTGATCTGGCCGTCGCTGGTTTCCTCCAAACCTGCGATCATGCGCAACAATGTGGACTTGCCGCAGCCCGATGGACCGACAAAGACGCAGAACTCTCCATCTTCGATGGTCAGGTCCACACCATGGATGACCTGTGTGGCTCCGTACCTCTTGATGGCCTTTTGCAATGTCACACCGGTCATGGTGTCCCTCCCTTATTGACTTGGAAACTGCCAATTGGCAGCGGCACTCGCGATATCGCGCGCAGTGGATTGAAGATGCGGCGCAAGCTGGCCCAGATCGGCCAGGGATTTGCGCGCGGTGGATGTGGTGACGCTCAATGCGCCGATCGAGCGACCTGTATCTGAAAGAATTGGGGCGGCCACACATATGATGCCCGGCTCGTGTTCCTCGCGGTCATACGCAACACCTTTGGAGCGAATCTCTTCCAATTCAGCGCAAAGCGATTCGCGACTGGTGTGCGTGTGTGCCGTATGTGCGAACCACGCTTGCTGCGATAGGGCGACGTCCAGCGCATCCGGAGCCAGAAAAGCCATCATCGCCTTGCCAACCCCAGTACAATATCCCGGACCGACCTTGCCCGCCTGACTGAACATCTCAAGCGGTTCTGCCGCATTGCGCTTGTCGACATAGAGCACCTGACCGCCATCCATCTGGGCAAGGTGCACGGTCTCGCCGACCTGTGCACTCAACTGGTCGATGAACGGGCGTGCAATCGGGGCCAAAGAGCTTTG
>NZ_JBYNDP010000167.1:0-6650 GCF_059783535.1 Tateyamaria sp.
CCCACGGAAAAGATGAAATCACCCACCCATGCCATCGGCAGGTAAGCCAGGATATCATCGCTCTGCCGCAACCCATCAAACTCAGAAGATGACTTCGACGTTTCAATGACGTTTCGGTTCGACAACACCACGCCCTTGGGCTTGCCCGTCGTGCCCGAGGTATACAGCATCACGCAGGTGCTGTCGTAGTCCAACGCGGCAATGCGCTTTGCCATCTCAGGCGCAAGTTCATCCCGCTTGGCCCGCCCTGCATCCTGCACATGGCTATACTGATGCAGCTTGGAATGATCGTATTTCCGCAGCCCCCGCGGATCGAGGTAGATCATCTGCTCGAAGTCCGGCAGCTGGGCCTGCACCTCGATCACTTTGTCCACCTGCTCCTGATCGCCCGCGATGACAAAGCGCGCGCCGGAGTGGTCAAGGGTATAGGCCATCTCTTCGGCCGCAGCGTCCTGATACAGAGGCACGGGGATTGCGCCCGCCATCTGCGCCGACATCATGGACCAGTAAAGGTAGGGACGATTGCGGCCAATAACCGCGATATGATCGCCGGGCTGCACACCCAGGTCGATCAACCCAAGCGCCAGTGCTTCGACCTCCTCGAGTGTCTCGGACCACGTCCAACTTTGCCATATCCCGAACTCCTTCTCGCGATATGCGGGGGCCGATCCGAATTCCTTGGCATTCCGATGTAGCAGCGCAGGTACGGATTTCAGTCCGCTCGCGCCCTCAGACGACTTGACCACGTATGTTCCTCCCCAGCGCATCCCCTCCCAAGGGGCACGCGTGATCGCTCAGACGATTCTTGCTGTGTCTAAGGATGTCGTGCACACGCTGCGCGTCAACTTTTTCCTGATGTTTTCCCAAACCTTACGAATTGTAACAGCGGACCATGACCCGTTGTGCGGGCGTTGAAACCAATGCTAGCCATGGATCATGGCACAGGATCACACGGCATCGCTGACGGCCTCGGGCCTGAACCTGATCGCGCAGGCGCTGACGATCTACGACCAGGATTTGCGGCTTGCGGTCTGTAATGCGCCCTTCCAACAAATGTTCGACCTACCTGACGCGCTCGTCACCCCGGGCTCTACCTTTCGCGAAACGATCACGCATCTGGCAAAGCGCGGCGAATATGGCCCGATCGACAATCTGGACAGTTTTGTGCAGGAACGTGTGGATCAGGCCCTGGCCTTTGAACCACATTACATGGAGCGCACCCGCGCCAATGGCCGTACGATCAGCGTCGAAGGCTCACCTCTGCCACAGGGCGGCTGGGTCACGGTTTACACCGACATTTCCCACATCAAGGCGCAAGAAGCGCTCTTGCGTGCCCGCGCTACGGAACTCTCCGATCAAGTTCTGCAACACACTGAAGCGCTGAGTGCCACGAATCGCCAACTTGCCTCCACTGTATCCGCCCTCGAAGAAGCCAAGCGTCAGCTGACCGAAACCGAGGCGCGCACCCGCCTGACAACCGAGATGATGCCAGCCCATATCGCGCTTGTAGATGCCAGCGGTCACTATACGTACTCCAACAGACGCCTCAGTACGGTCATTCCCAGCCGCCCGTCGGACATTGTCGGCCAACACATCTCGGACGCGCTTGGCGCTTTTGCATATGGGCGCATCGCATCGAACCTGGCTCGGGCCTACAAGGGCGAAGCATCAGTCTTTGAGTTTACGGATGAGGCAAGCGCCAGACGCATCCGTGTGGCCTTCACACCAGAGGCGTCGGGCGGCGTTTACATCCTGTCCATGGATATCACGGAAGAAACTCAGGCCCGTGTCGCGCTGCAGCAGAACAGGCGCCGCACACTTGCTGCTCAGATGACGTCAGGCATGGCGCATGACTTTTCCAACCTGCTGACGATCATCCTGGGCTTGCAATCCAAACTATCCCGTATGGAAGGATTGCCGTCGGGCGCCCAAGACCTGATCGATGGTACGCTTTCCGCGACCCGTCGCGGCGGCGAGCTGCTGAATTCAATCGCTGACATGACAGCAGGACGCGCCATGCGCCCGGCTGCGACTGATATCGAAACGCTGCTGGGCGATGTGACAACCATGGCGCAATCGACCCTGCCACCCGGGCTCACACTCAGCACCTCCACGACCGTCACAGGGCCCCACATGCTGGACCCAGGCTTGGTGAAAGACAGCCTATTGAACCTTATTCTGAACGCCCGCGATGCCTGCGGCACCAAAGGGGACATCACCCTGACAGCCCGCCCCGTCCACGACACGTGGCTGGAATTCATTGTCACCGACACTGGCCCCGGCTTTTCCAACGACGCATTGGAACACGGCTTCGACCCATTCTTTACCACGAAGGGCTCCGAAGGATCGGGTATGGGGTTGCCGATGGTCTACGACATGACCAAGCGTGCGGGTGGCGATCTGAAGCTGGGCAACGGAGAGATTGGCGCGCAAGTGCGTCTGCGCCTGCCCCTCCGCCCTGCTCCACAACTGGCTGGCGCGCTTGTCCTGTTGGTCGAGGATGACCCGGACTTGCGCCAATACTACCGCGACCTGCTGATGGGTATGGGTCACGCCGTGATCGAAGCTGCGGGTGTGGATGAAGCCATCGCCCTCACGGCAGACCTGCCCGACATCGGCCTTGTGTTGTCCGACATCAACCTTGGGTCAGGCAGCCGCACCGGCATTGACCTTGCAAACCAGTTGCAGGGTAGCCTGCCCGTGATCCTGATGACATCACTTCCACCGGGTGACACAATGTACCAAACGGCAGCGCTTTCCGCCCCGGTTCTGCGCAAGCCGTTTGAGGCATCCGACCTTGCTGCACTCCTTCAGGCGGATGCGGCATGACCAAACCACTTGTTACGATCCTCGACGATGAACCGGCGATCCGCACAATCCTTGCCGACGCGCTGGAAGAAGCGGGGTTTCGCACCTTGTCCTTTTCCCGCGCCGCGGCATTCGAAGCGGCGCTCAAAACTCACGAACCCGATGTCTGCCTTGTCGATCTGGGTCTGCCGGACACCGATGGGTTGACCCTCGTTCACAAACTCGCCCTCGAACAAGGGGCAGCAGTCATCATCATCTCGGGCCGGGCGCAGGTGCAGGACCGGGTGACGGGACTGGAATTGGGCGCCGACGACTACATCATCAAACCTTTCGATCCGGCGGAGGTTGTCGCCCGCATCCGAGTGCGGCTGCGCGCGCCGAAGGCAGCAACGCAAACCGGACAGGTCGCGCATTTCAACGGGTGGGAGGCCTCTTTCGACAGCTACACGTTGACGGATAAAGCCGGTCAGGAAACGCCATTCTCTCATGCTGAAGGCGAAGTATTGCGCCTGTTCCTGGACGCACCCAAACGCTTGATCAGCCGCGCACAAATGCAGGAAAGCCTGGGCGGCGGGGCGGGAGACAGCTTTGACCGAGCAATGGATGTCCGCATCAGCCGATTGCGCACAAAACTGCGCGAAGATCCCAAAAACCCCCGCCTGATCAAAACGATCTATGGCGCCGGTTACATCTTTTTGGGCGATGTGCAGTGGACATGACGATTCAACCCGTGGCAGAATCGAAGCATGATTGAAGCCCTGCTCTACCGTTCCAGTCAAAGCCGGTTCTACCGTGTTGAAATCACATTGAACCTGTTTTCCGAAGCGTCCGTGGTCATCGAATGGGGATTGATCGGCGGAAAGCCATGTCAACGTGTGACTTGCCACAGCGATCTACGCGCGGCATCAACCGCCGCCGACCGCTACCGGCAAAGGGCCATCAAACGCGGATATGCCCGCGCCGCCTAGAGCCCAGCCGCGTGGGCCAACACCTTCAGGCCCGCCACAAGAATGGCCTCGTCCGTATCCTCCTCGAACGCATGGCTGATCCCGCCAATAGACGGCACGAAAAGCATCGCAACCGGCATACATCGGGCCACATTTGTCGCGTCATGCAAAGCCCCGGAAGGCATTCGCCGCCATTTTCCCGGTGCGACTATCTCGGCACCTGTTTCAAGCTTCGTGCGCAGATCAGCATCCATCGCCACAGGCTCCAACCCCAGCAGCGGTCCTTTCTCGACGCCAAGGTCCAATTCTGCCGTGACCTCTGACAAAGTGTCCTCAATCACCACCTCCATCCGTGCCAACCGGGCCACATCCGCATCCCGCCATTGCATGGAAAAGCGCACCTGCCCCGGCACGATGGACGACGCATTGGGGCTGACCGCGACATGCCCAATCGTCCAGACGGATTGCGGCGTGACCACATTTCGCAACCGCTCGTTCAGGCGATTGGAAAAAGCGACCAGCCCCTGAAACGCATCCCGCCGCAGCGCCATCGCCGTGGTCCCGGCATGGTTCTGTTGTCCCGTCAGAGTAATCACTCGATCCCGAATGCCGACAATATCGGTCACGACACCTATCTGCTCGCCCGCAGTGTCCAGTGTCGCGCCCTGTTCGATATGCAGTTCGATGAAGCCGGTGAACTGCGCCGGATCCACAGGCGCGCCTGCACGATCCCCGACCGCCGCCCGCGCTTGCACAAGCGAAACATCGTCATGATCTACCAAGGCATCCGCATCGGCCAAAGACAGCCCTCCCGACCACACGTTGGATCCGGTCGTTACGCCGTACCGACCTTCTTCATCTTGGAAGGAGACCACCGAAATGGCAGGCCCGCCCGCCTCGACACTGGCCCGCGCCACTTCCAACGCCGCAACCACGCCCAAGGCACCGTCCAGCCACCCACCTCGCGGCTGGCTGTCTGAATGCGACCCAAGCAGTAATGACGGACCCTCAGCCAATCCAAACAGGTTCCCCATCGCGTCAAAACGCGGCGTCAATCCGGCGTCAGTCATCCGCGACGCCAACCAATCGCGCGCTGCGATATCAGCTTCAGAATACGCAGGGCGTACCACCCCCTTGCCAACGCCCGATGCTCCGAACTGACGCAAAGCATGCAAGTCCGTCAAAAAGCGTTCAGCGTCGACCATTCCGATCCCTTCATCGTACCAGATAAACTTTGTGGAGTTTGAGGGGTGAAACCCCTCATTCACAAGATGGAATCGTGTGCGCCGTCAGGCACACATTTGGATTACTCTGCTGCAACCGCTCCGGTCACTGCTTCGACACGAACGGCCGAGAACTTGAACTCCGGGATCTTGCCATAGGGGTCCACCGCCGGGTTCGTCAGAATATTTGCCGCCGCCTCCACGAAGGCAAAGGGCAAGAATACCATGTCTGGCGACACTGCCCGATCTTCACGCGCCATGATCTCTATCGACCCGCGCTTGGTCGTCAGCCGCACCATGTCTCCCGGCACCACTCCCAGCTTACGCAAGGTGCTTGGATGCAATGAACAGTTGGCCTCCGGCTCAACCGCATCCAGCACAGTCGCACGGCGGGTCATCGACCCGGTGTGCCAGTGCTCCAACTGTCGGCCCGTCGTAAGGATCATGGGATACTCTGCATCCGGCACATCATCCGGCGGGATAACAGCAGCAGGTGTGAATCTCGCGCGCCCATCAGGCCGTGGGAACCCATCACCAAACACGATGGCCTGGCCTGGATCCTCCGGCGACAGGGACGGATAGGTAACCGCGTTCTGGCCCTCCAGCCGCTCCCAAGTGATATTGTCCAGCGACTTCATGTTCAGCTTCATTTCGGCAAACACATCTGCGGGGCTCTCATAGGTCCAGCCGAGGCCCAGACGCCTCGCCAACTCAACTTCAATCCACCAGTCTTCCTTGGCCTCACCGGGTGGTGGCACCGCGGGGCGACCCATCTGCACCTGACGGTTCGTGTTGGTCACAGTCCCTGTCTTCTCTGCAAAGGCCGACGCAGGCAGGATCACATCGGCATAGTTCGCCGTCTCGGTGATAAAGATGTCCTGCACCACCAGATGGTCCAGCTTCGCCAGCGCATCCCGCGCATGCTCCACATCCGGGTCAGACATGGCCGGGTTCTCACCCAAAATATACATCGCCTTGATCTGATCGGCATGGACCGCATCCATGATCTCGGTCACGGTCAGCCCCTTCTCGTTCGAGAAGTCGCCGGAGCCCCAAACATCCGTGAAAGCGGACCGCACACCATCATCGGTCACCGTCTGATAATCAGGCAGGAACATCGGGATCAGGCCTGCATCCGACGCACCCTGCACATTGTTCTGCCCCCGCAGCGGATGCAACCCAGCGCCCGGGCGACCCACCTGCCCCGTCATCAGAGCCAGTGAAATCAGGCAACGCGAGTTATCTGTCCCATGGATGTGCTGAGACACACCCATGCCCCAGAAAATCATCGCGGACTTCGCACCAGCAAACGTGCGTGCCACGTCGCGCAGCAAATCCGCCTCGATCCCGCAAATCTCTGCCATCTTCTCAGGCGTAAAGCCTGCCAGATGCTCTTTCTCTGCCTCCCAGTTCTCGGTGTAGGCATCAATGTATTGCTGGTCGTAGAGCCCCTCTTCGACAATCACATGCATGATCGCGTTCAGCATCGACACGTCGGCGCCGGGACGGAACTGCAGCATGTGGCTGGCAAAGCGCTTCAATGCCTGACCGCGCGGGTCCATGACAATCAGCTTACCGCCCCGTTTCGTGAACTGCTTGAAGTAGGTGGCGGCAACCGGATGGTTCTCAATCGGGTTGCAGCCGATGGCAATCGCCACATCCGCATTCTCGA
>NZ_JBYNDP010000029.1:0-33792 GCF_059783535.1 Tateyamaria sp.
CCGGAGCCCTTGCAAAGCCGCTACGTGGTGCTGGATTTGCCGAATCTGCCCGCAGAGCAACTGCGGTACTTTGCCGTGACCGAATCCTGACTTCATTCCCTGTGCGTCCAAGAGTACTGCGAGTCGCCTTTACTGGTAATGCAGCGTCATTTGGTGGCAATTTGGATGTTCTGGGACGCTCTTTTCGAGCTAAACAAACGAAATCTTTTGTGCGAGCTGCGTGAATTGCTTTGCAGCGTTGCCAAACTGGCAAGAAACAGCCTGCGCTAAGCGAATTGACACTCAGTCGTGTCGCCTACAGTTGACACCTCTTGCGGTGCCATTGCTAGGGTTGCCTTGTGTACAAGGAAAGGTGTTGAGTTGGACCGCGTTCTTATCCCGACAATACAGCTTTGAAAGTCGCGGCTGAAATCAAAGCAAGCGATTTTAGCACTTGGTTGCATACACATGCTCTTACAGTCCAGAGCGTCTCTAACATACTGACATGTATTGGCAATTCAGAGACGCGTATGCCTCCTACCCCTGTTTCGGTGGGTCTATCGGAACACGAAGCGTGGTCGTTCGCAGCGAACGCCATGGCTCATCAGTTTTCCGATCATGCCGAATTCATTCTAGACGTTGCGCGCAAGACGCAGGTCGAATTCGCTACGGAAGATGATGGAGCCCAGCGACCGTTTACTCTGCATCGGGGTACCGGTGATATGCCGTTCGTTTCTATCCGGTATTCGGGTTACGCCGCCGATTTGCTTGCCGTAGCACATGAACTTGGACATGCGGTACAACTTGCCGCCAATCCAGGCAAATTCATTCCACCAATTTACAGAGAGATTGCTGCGTTCTTAAGCGAGCGGGCTTTGCTGGTCTATGCAGACATGCGGGGCAGTGCGATTGCGGGCATCTTACAAACGGCCCATCGAGACGATGATGCGGTTTACCTTGGCCATGACGCGGTGGAGCTTGCAGTAGCGCAGCAGGATCCAAATGCGGTTTACAACTATCGTTGGAATTATCCGGTGGCGCGCATGCTGGCCGCCCGGGCGTTCAGACATCAGCAGCCAAATGAGCTTTGGTCCACCTTTTTGGGTCAAACCGCCTTGCTAGAATTGACCGACCTCGTCGGTAGAGAGAACATGTTGAATACAAATGAGAACTACCTGCCCGCAGTTCCTAAACCAGACAAAAAACATCCTGCCATAAACGGCTATCGTTCGCTGGGTATGATGGCTCAGCTGGACATTGATTACTGGCAGGGTCGATCAGAGATACCGATTGGTGACTACCATGCATCATTGCTTCGGCACGTGCAGGATAGGTCTGCTTTCATCGCGTTTTCGGAAGAAATGATACCTATAGGATATGCCACGTGGAGCCGTTGCCCAGACGACGATGAAGCGATCCAGATCACACGGCAAGCGGCGCCGTTTGGCGATCATTTGTCCCTTCAGAAGCACCTGAAATCTCACTTGGAGAAGCATAAGAGGGTTACGTCGCGCAATGCCCGCAGCGCGCGGGAGTTTCAGACGGCATGGTGAACCTCGATTACTATTTATCGACCGGCTATGCGCTCGATTTGCTCGCAAGGTCGCCCTACCACCAGCAACAACAATTGGGGCACTATTTCCGCACGGAAATTCTTCCTCCGCTTTGGGAAAACCAGGTCAAGTTTTACGTGACCAAAAACTATATCCCGACCGCGATGGTGACGTGGGCGTGGCTAAACGAAGATGTCGAACGCGATGTGCATGGCTCGGGTCGAACGCTGAAGCACGAGGAGTGGAACTGTGGTCGGCGACTGTTCTTCAATGACTGGATCACACCTTACGGCAATTTGCGCGCAGTGTTGCACGATGTTCTGCACAACGTCTTTCCTGATGAAAAGTCCGCCACGAGCATCAGACGAAACATGGACGGGTCGGTACGGCGCATCTGTCGCTGGACCGGTGCAAATGCACGCTGCATGAAAGAGGACATCGCGTTATGAACGTGGCTTACCCCAAGTCCGGTTACACAACGCCTGACCAGACACTTGATGGATTCATCCAACTGGTAAGAGCCGGGTTCGAAAATCCGGAAGGGCGCCGCGGCACAGTGCGCGTTGTTGTCGAAGGGTATCCCCACTTGGGGTTTCGTGCGCGTTTTTTCGATGATTTGCGCGTCGACCGACCACAAGAACACTACGAAGCGGATACTGAAATAAGGTTCCCACTCTCAACCCTTGAATTGATTTTTAGAGATTTCGAGGTCGTGGACTGGCGCAGTCCTGAAGTCATAGGCAGCACTGAACTCAAAGGCGATCAGAGCCTCGCATTTCTTCTGGCCTTTTCCTGCCTGCGACCAAGCGACTGGACCCTGGAACGCTTTGCCAAGGTTGCGCAAAAACACAAGCAAAAGGGCTACAGGCACGGAGTTGTGATCCCGCGCCTCGAAACCCCAAGCCAGTTTCAACTCCTGGAGGCTATGGAAGAGAGCCTGCCCATTATTATTACCGGGCTTGAACCCACACCGCCTTGCAATGATTGGTCGCTTGACCGTCTCGAACAAGAATATGGGGAAGCCGTTGTTTTCATGAGATCTGCCTCCGACCACGTCACTATGAAGCGCTTTGTCGAAGAACTGCGCAGCTCTGGCGAGGCTCAGGTCAAGGGTGGATCATCGCTCGAATTCAAGAGCTATACCGAAGGGTCACGTCTTCCCGATGAGATGGCGGGCAATTTCGGCACGATGTACTTTGAAACCGAAGACTTCGTGCCGCCGCAGCTTTGGTTTGGTGCCGTTGAGACTGACGTTCCGGCAACGCCGCTACACCGCGATCCATTGACCGGCTTTCTGTTTCAAGTGATCGGGCGTAAACGCCTCGATCTATACTCTGCCGATCAAGCCGATTTGTTGTACCCCTACAAGTCCTACAACACGTATCAAAAGTGCTGGTTTCAACCCGACAAGCCCGACTTTGACAAGTATCCCAAAGCAAAAGCAGCCACATGCACGTCTGCGGAACTGCACCCCGGCGAGTTGCTTGTCCAGCCTGCGGGCTGGTTTCATCAGGTCTATGCTCTGGATAGTCCAACGATGTCAGTAAGTTACTTCTGGCGCTACTAAACTTGGGAAAGCGTCCAAATCAGATTGCGACTGGAAGCCGACTGGCTTTTCGATCGTGAAACGGGTGGCGGTTGCCGACAAGACCAACACCCAAGTGAGCCGCCGGGCGACATGCCTGGCAAACAGCAACAGGTGGAACCCAAAAGGTCGCTGCCTGCATTCTAAAGGAACAGGTTATGTTTGCTAAAGATGATGTTTGCACAAATGAACTCTTCGCTCCGATCAGTTTTGGTGGTGGTGGTGGGGGTGGGGGTGGCGGCGGCGGCGCAGGCAACCGCCTGGGCTCATACCGCGGCGCAGGTGGCGCGGTCAGAGGCGTGCTCAATGATATTGCTGAAAACCATCCGACCTATAGTGTTCCGGAGGTTGATGCACTGGCTGAACACCCCGAGGCGAACGCTGTGGGACACCCAGACGGCGACGCCTACTCAGGCCACGCTGGCGGCGACTGGGACGGTCGCTGAACTCTCTTTGTGCCATCCAGTCATTGTCTGGGTGGCACTACTGCAATGATTGGATGGTATAAAATCGTTCTACTGACAGATCAAACGCCCGTTCAAAACAGATTTCCCACTCTTCAGAAGGTCCCATGCATCGATAGAATTCAAAGATGGAGTCTTCGTCAGTTTGATCCAGCAGATATTTTGCCGCGATAAAGCCTTTCTGATAGTGTAGTCGGCCATATTCCGCACGTCTGTCGAAGCGTTCCATTTCTGCAAGTTTAAAGCTGTTTGGCGGAATTTGTTTGCGGGAAAGCTGAACCACGCGGTCTAGCCGATCCTTGCCGAAGCTGGATATCTGGCTGAACAGAACTGCAACGCCTTCAAAAAGCCAAGCAGGCCCGACAACGTCCGTCAACGATTGTCCGGGCGCGCGGAATCCGCCGTATGTCAAATCATTTTGCACGATATGCACTAACTCGTGTGTGATGTCAGAACAGATTTCGTTGTATTGAATTCGCTCTGACCAGTACACTTCATCGCCAACACATAGGCTGATTGTTTCGCCCGTAACAAACAGGGTGCCACTGGCGGTGTCATCACAAAACGTGTCATCAACATAGGTGTTTTTAGTCAAAGTAATTTGGCCAGCATAGTGATCTTCGATCAATGCATCTAACGCGCGCTTGTCACGGGCCACGAAAAATGGAATTCGGGACTTGGATGTACGAAACTTGAGCAGTCCTGTTTCTTCCGCGCACTGATCGAGAGTGTCGTTCAGGAGAGGGCTGGCAAACGCTTCCAACTCTTGAAAAACCTTAACACTGAAGTGCCGCGTCTCGTGATCAACGACTTTGTCGGCCAGCAGTGGAAGCGGGGCGCAGAAAATTGCAACCGCGAGGCTGCGTATGTTTGTGTAGCGACCTGCTGTCAGAATTGGTCGAATACTACCTTTCAGCATTGTCTACACCGCGTTTTTTGCTGTGTTCAGAAGCGGCAGACTTGCTGTTTTCAAGATGGTCGGGCTTTGTTGTCCCGCCAGTGGTGCGCCAGATCTTGTGCTGCTGTGAGTCAAGGGGTGTGCGCAGCTTGATCAATTTCTTCAGGTTCCAGATCAACACCGCCAAAAAAGCAAGAATGGCGTAACCGAAGAGCCCCAGAGATTGAAAAAACTCGATCATTGGTCAGCATCTTACCTTTCACCAAGGGCAGATTGCGCCGCCTCAACTATAGGGGCAAAGAAGTAGCTTATCAACCGGCGGCTATCTGTTGTCACATCCACGGTCGCGGTCATGCCGGGCCTTATCGTGAAGGCATCACTGCCGTTTTTCAAATTGTTTCGGGAGGGTTTGATGCGCACGGCGTAAGTCCACTCGCCTTCTGTGCTTTCGGTGGAGTCTGCAGCGACATTTGAAACCTCACCTTTGACAAAGCCGAAGCGGGCCGAAGGATACGCATCCAATTTGATATTGGCCTGTTGGCCCACCTCCAGAAATCCAATGTCGACGTTGGTAAAGGCCGCTTCGATTTCGACGACTTGATCTTCGGGAACAACACGCAAGATATCGTCACCGGACTGGACCACTGCTCCGATGGTGTGAATATCAAGTTGGTTCACCACCCCCGTTTTCGGCGCGCGCAACTTGGCCGCTTCAATACGCCGATTGGCTGTCGTCAGCTGTTCGCTAAGCGTCGTAACCTGCGCTTCGATTTCGGAACGTCGATTTAGAAGGGAGCTGCGTTGAGAGGCAACAATGCTCCGGCGTTCAGCGAGAATGGCGCTTTCGTCGGTCTGTTTTTTGGCCAACTCCCGCAGGTAGACGTCGCGCTCTTTCTCTAAAGCGGTGAAGGCTTCTTGAATGTCCAGAAAGCTTGCGCGGCTTGCAATTTCCCTATCCAGCAGCCCCTGGGCGATCTCAAGTCGCTCGCTTTGGATTTTCATGGCCGCCTCCACCCGGTCAATGTTGGCGTGGGTGACCGCAACCGATTTCTTGTTGGCTTCAGTCTGTGCGGCTATTTGGCTCATCAGTGCCTGCAGGCTGTCGATCTCGGCCGCCAGTAACCTGCGTTGTTCTTTGTAGAAAGGACGGGTGTTAAACTCCGGCAAGGTAAATTTGCTCATCACCGTTTCGCTGGCATCGGGGTGATCAATGACGCCTGCGTCGATACTGGACACCAAATGAGAGATGCGCGCACGTTCGATCAAAAGTCGATCCAGGTCCGCCGTCACCGTATTCACCTCCGCCGCGGCTTCGGTTGCATCAAACTCGATCAGCACCTGATCTCGCTGCACTCTCGCTCCGTTGGCTGTATGGATCGCCACGATCTTTCCGTCGAATTCTGGCTGGAGGACTTGGACACGGCTCAGGGGGACGACTTTGCCCTGGCCTCTTGCGACAACTTCAACTTTGAATGTGAACGCCATGACAATGACCGCGGCAAACACCGCCATCGTGAAGAATATTGTGCCATGCAGGGTCGGCGATTTTACGCTCATAGGCTCTGCAACGCGTTTCATGCGAGGGCCTCGAAATCAACCATTTGGTCTGGATCTTCAAAAATCTCGGGTCGATGCGTAATGACAATCAATGTGGTTGTCGGCTTCAGGCGCGCCAACTCCTTGGCCATTTTTCGCTGTGCTGCATCGTCCAGTGCATTTGTCGGCTCGTCCAGAACCAGAACCTTGGGTTTCTTAATGAGAGAGCGCGCAATTGCGATCCTTTGGCGTTGGCCACCTGAGAGAGCGGACCCACGCTCCCCCACTTGTGTTTCCAACCCCAATGGAAGGCGCGCCACAAGAGTGTCGGCCGCCGCAATGCGCAGTGCCGTTTGAAGATCCTCTTCACTGACGTCCTGTTCACTGATCAATAGGTTTTCCCTGAGTGTGCCAGAGAACAGGTAGGGCTCTTGTGGGATATAAGCGATCTTGGATCTCACATCGTGTGGTTCGAACTTGGTTATGTCCTCCCCTCCCAGCCGAACGACACCTGCGGCAGGGACGTCGATCCCTGCTGCCAGCCGCCCAAAGGTGGACTTACCTATGCCCGACGGTCCGATCACAAGCGTAAGTGTGTTTGGTTGGGCCACAAATGAGAAATGGCGCAGAACGAGTGTATCCTCCGTGTAACCGAAAGAGACCTCTTCAAAGCTGAGGCGCGGCTCCATTGCGGATAGAAGTCGGGGGTGTGCATCGAAAGGTTCCATCGGTGAACATACAATGTCACCCAGGCGTTGTCTGGATACCTTGATGTTTTGCCAACCTTCCCAAAGCTGCGAGAAATTGGCAATTGGATCGGTCACTTTCCCGGCCAGAAGGTGAAACGCAATGAGCTGTCCCAGTGTCAGTTCTCCGGCAAAAACGAGGTTTGCGCCGACATAAATGATCGCGATGGTGACGCTGCGTTCGACAATGAATGTCAACTTGTCGCTCACAATGTTGAGCAGGCTTACCCGGTAGCGCGCGTTTAGGCTGTCGTAGAGCGTTTGATCGAGACGCTCTAACATCTTGTCTTCAGCACTGAGAGCCTTCACGGCGGCTATTCCAGAGATGTTTTCGACCATCTGTGTCTGATGACGCGCGCCAGCATCGAACTGGACTCTGAGGTGCCGTCGCAAAAAGGGGCCCAATACAAAGTAAATGAGTGCCTGAAGCGGCAGGGCAATCAGCACAATCATCGTCAAGGGGACAGACAATGCCAGTAGAACACTAATGTAGATGACGACAAAAAGGAGGTCGAGAAAGACACCAGTTGTTGTGCCAACCAGAAAGTTGCGGATCGTCTCCGTCTCTCTCACCCGGGCCATAGTCTCTCCGACGGACCATTTTCGGAAGTGGCTGAGCGGCAATTTGAAAAGGTGATCGAAAATGCGGGCTCCAAAGTCTCGCGTCACCTTGTTGGCTGTCAGCACCCCCAAAAGGTTGGAAAGGATTTCAAAGCCCATCTGAAACAAGCTCACCGCCGCAAAGATTGCTACGACGACAACAAGCGATGCCTCTCGCTGAAACGGCAGGATACGATCAATGATAACTTGAAAAATAAACGGTTCGACTAGGCCAATCAGGCGAAGGCAGATCGCAAGAAAGACCAGTTCGACATAAAGAGGAGTGTACTTCCAGAGAGATCGAGTGAACCATGAGAGAGGGATTTCTCGTGCATTGGAGTGTTCAGTGTTCACTCGTCGATCTCCACAAGCTTACGTCGCAACGCAGCGTCAACAGTGTTTGCTTTCAGGCTGAACTGACTGGTCAAATGCTTTCTACAAATTAGCAGCGTTGGCCGGTTGCATCGTGCCAAAGTTTCATATGGCTTGTTTTTGCTTCAAGCTTACCCAGTATGCGTCGCGGAGCGTTTGTCGATCAAGCGCTGAGTAAGGGCGCTTTAAAATGTGAAGGTTTCCAGTGACTGGCAACTGCGGTGGTTCATAGGAATGCCCCGTCAGTCTTAGTCCGCGCCCCTCGTGTCTAAGCGATTAAACGGCTGAGCGAGGATCAAACTTTCATTCGGCTATGGGCACAGGAAGGTTGCTGCGTCGATTCAGAGACCGGTGGCCAATCGCACTTGTGTATCAGCGTCAAAAACGGTTGCGTAGGCACGGTCGAATGAAAGCGGAACCCGGCTCGAGTTTGGCGCAAATCGGGCTGGCATCCGCGCCAAAGCATCCACACCGCCCCATTCGAATGTGAGAAACATGTCCGACCCTGTGTCTTCCATCATGCTTGGGCTAGCCTCAACGAGCGCACTTTCTTGGGCAAAGCTGAAATGCTCAGGTCGGACACCAATAAGCACGTTCCGAGGCAGGTTGGAGAGGGAGGTTGCGATCCGGCTGTCACCTACCTGCAAATGCCCCTTTGCGAAAGTTGCCGGGATCAAGTTCATTGGCGGCGATCCCATAAAATCCGCCACAAAGGTATTCGCGGGCGTGTCATAAATCTCGGTCGGTGTCCCGATCTGCTGCACATGGCCACCTTTCAGAACGACGATCCGGCTCGCGAGTGTCATGGCTTCGACCTGATCATGGGTGACGTAGACGATGCTCGCGCCAGTTTTCATATGTAGCCTTTTGATTTCCGCGCGCATCTCGACCCGTAGCTTCGCATCCAGATTGGACAGTGGCTCATCGAACAGGAACAGCTTTGGTTCCCGCACCAATGCACGCCCCATCGCGACGCGCTGGCGTTGTCCGCCGGACAATTGGCTCGGTTTCCGGTCTAGCAGATGGTCGATTTGTAGCAACTCGGCTACGGACTGGGTTTTCTCCTGCATCTTGGCCTTCGGCACGCCGCGGATCTTCATGCCGAACCCGATGTTTTCCCCCACGCTCATAGTCGGGTAAAGCGCGTAGGATTGAAACACCATCGCGATGTCGCGGTCCTTGGGTGGTTCTAGCGTCACGTCGCACCCACCTATAAAGAGTTTGCCCGAGCTGATCTCTTCCAGCCCTGCAATGCAGTTCAACAACGTGGATTTGCCGCACCCCGAGGGACCGACAAGCACAAGGAATTCGCCCTCGGCCATATCGATATCTAGATCATGCAAAACCTCGACTGCGCCGTAGGTTTTCCGCAAACCACGCACCGATAAGGCAGGGGAGGTGTCAGTGTCATCAAGGGCCATCGGATGTCTCCGGTTTTGGGGCAGGGCCGGTCGAGCCGCGAATGATCAGGTCGGCTTTCTGCATCACTTGAAGCTCATGTGCCGGGGTGCCGTTCAAGTGGTCGACCAACATATGCGCTAACGGAACGCAGGCATCTCGCATCGGCGCGCGTGTAACTGTCAGGGCCGGCTCGAAATTGATTGCACGCGTATGTGGCAGCGCGTCATCATGCGCCATGATGGATACATCGCCTGGCACACTCAACCCTCGATCGCGAATGGCACGCATAGCCCCGGCGGCAAGAACGGTCGAAGCACAAATGATGGCGGTCGGGGGCGCGGCAGCCGACAGAAGGTCAAGCGCCTGAGCGTAGCCGTGGCTCTCCAGGCTCGCCCCCGTCCGTATCAGGTCATTGTTCAAGCCGAAATCTTCCATCGCGGCCTCAAATGCCGTGAGGCGATCGTGTGCAAACGCGGCCGACACTTCACCGTTGATCAGTGCAATGCGCTGATGGCCCAACTGGGCCAGAAGCCGAACGGAGTCAGTCGAGACCATAAAGTTGTCTATCCCGAAAGTAGGATAGTTGGGGTGCGTGCGGTCCTGACCGTGCAGCACGAACGGGATGCCACGTTCTTGCAGAAAGGAGACCCTCGGGTCGTTAGGCACCGGCGCATTTAGAATGAAGCCGTCGAGGAGATCACGTTCCAGCATCCGCTGGTAGGGCAGTACGGGATCCTCGGCCTGATCGACGGCCAACACCAAATCTGTTTCGCGCTCTGACAACGCGGCTGTCAGCCCGGTCAGCATCTCAAAGAACGTCTGGTCGGCACTCATGTCCGGCTTGATCTTCACAATCATGCCGACCATTCCTGAACGTCCCGTCACAAGCCGTTGCGCCACTCGGTTCGGACTATAGCCGAGCCGATCTGCAGCCTCCCGTACCCTCTTACGAGTCGCTTCCTTGACCTCGGGAAACCCGTTCAAAGCGCGGCTGACGGTTGCGACCGACAGTCCAAGCTCTTCCCCGATTTTTTTCAGCGTTGCCAAGGGTCAACCTCAAAGCGTTTCAAATACGTACGCGTATTACACGGAGTTAGTCCAGCATAGCATGAAGAAAAGAAAATTAAAACGTTTTGAAGAACTTTGAATTCCTTGTTACTCTCTACGAGAATCGTCCGGAGGGTTTCATGTCAGACTGGTGGCGCAACGCGGTGATCTATCAGGTCTATCCACGGTCATTTCAGGATTCTGATGGCGACGGTGTTGGGGACTTGAGGGGCATTACCCGCCGTCTGCCGCATATCGCTTCGCTGGGCGTCGATTGCATCTGGTTGAGCCCTGTATTCACGTCGCCGCAAAAGGACATGGGCTATGACGTGTCTGACTATTGCGATGTTGATCCGCTGTTTGGCACGTTGGCGGATTTCGACGCGCTCATTGCCGAGGCGCATCGCCTGGGGCTGAAAGTCATCACCGATCAGGTCATGTCCCACACCTCTGACCAGCACCCGTGGTTTCGCGAAGCGCGCGTCAGCCGCGACAACCCAAAGGCTGACTGGTATGTTTGGGCCGACCCGCATCCCGACGGATCACCGCCCACGAACTGGCACAGCCATTTTGGCGGGCCGGCGTGGGAATTTGATCCGCAGCGCGGGCAGTACTACCTGCATAACTTCCTCGCCGCGCAACCCGATCTGAATTTCCATAATCCGGATGTACAGGACGCGATCCTGGAGACATGCCGCTTCTGGCTCGACCGTGGACTGGATGGTTTTCGCCTTGATACCGTGAACTACTATGTCCACGACCAACAGTTGCGCTCGAACCCGCCCGCGCAGGTCGCGCCGCAGGTGATGGCCACAGATCTCTTTGGGATGCAGGACAATATCTACAACAAGAACCGGCCCGAGAACCTGGCCTTTCTCGAACGTTTGCGCGCACTGACCGATGAATACCCTGATATCATGATGGTCGGGGAAGTGGGCGACATTGGCAGCCGCTCCATCCGCATCATGGGTGAGTACACTGAGGGCAGCGCACGTCTGCACATGGCTTACAGTTTCGCTATGCTCAGCCCGGAATTCAGTGCTGATCACTTCCGCACCTGCATCGAAGGGTTCCAGCAGGGGGCACCGGGTGGGCATCCCAAATGGTCCTTCTCGAACCACGATGTCGAACGCCATGTCAGCCGCTGGGCGCAACATGCGACGTCCGAGGGTGATATGGCACGGCTCGCCTGCGCGATGCTGATGTCATTTGAAGGTGCAATCGGCATCTATCAGGGCGAAGAGTTGGGTCAGACCGAGACTGAACTGGTCTACGAAGAGCTGACCGACCCACCTGCGCTACGATTCTGGCCTGGTATCAAGGGCCGCGACGGTTGCCGGACGCCGATGGTTTGGGAAAGCGAAGCGCCGAACGCAGGCTTCACCTCGGGCAAGCCCTGGCTGCCTGTAAAAGCCCCGCAATCGGTCCGTGCCGTCGATCTTCAGGAGGGGGCCAAAGACTCTATCCTGCAGTTTTACCGCAACGCCGTCGCCTTCCGCAAAGCCAACCCCGCACTACAATCGGGCCGCACCGTTTTCTTGACGGCCCCCGAGGCTGTTCTCGCATTCCGGCGTGAGACCGCCGAACAGACGCTCACATGCGTCTTCAACTTGTCGAAAGAGCCATTGAAGCTGACGCTCTCGAAAACCGCCAACTTAACAGGCCCGCACAATGCGGCGCTCGAACACCAAACACTGACGCTGCCCGGCAACGGGTTTGCTTACCTCAGCCATGGCGGGGACCTGTCCTTGTCCGCCTGAAACTCATCTCTGGGAGGATACCATGAGAACGACCACCATCCTGACCACCGCCGCCTGTCTACTGGCCACTGCAATCCCCGCTGCCGCCTTCAACGAGGACAGCCTCACGATCTGGACTGGCAGCAACCGTGACCGCGATCAGCTTCTGGCTGCCACGTCCGTCTTCACTGAGGACCTCGGGATCGATGTGATTGTCGAAGTTGTCGATCCCGACCTGCCACAGAACTACCAGCAGGCAGCCGCTACCGGAGACGGCCCTGATATCTTGATGTGGGCCCACGACCGCTTTGGCGAATGGGCGAGCGGCGGCCTGATACAGCCTGTTTCCCCTGCGGCCGGATGGGTCGAAGGTGTGCTTCCTTCCGCAATGGACGCGGTGCAGTTTGACGGAAAGACTTGGGGTTATCCTGTCGCGGTCGAGGCCGTCACGCTGGTCTACAATGCCGATGTGATCGACACTCCCCCGGCCTCGTTCGAAGACATCATTGCGACCGGTGAAGCCAACATTCTCTGGGACTACAACAATACATATTTCACCATGCCGATGCTGATGGCGGGTGGTGGATTTGCATTTCAGAAAGTCGATGGAAGCTATGATGGCAGCCAAACTGGTGTTGCCAACGATGGCGCCATCGCAGGTGCCGAGGTTCTGGCCGCGCTGTTCGACAACGACATCATGCCCAAGGGCGTCGACTATGGGGTCATGGATAGTGCGATGGCCAGCGGTGATGTCGCAATGGTCCTCAATGGACCTTGGAGTTGGGACGGCTACGCCGATGCTGGCATCAATGTAGCCGTGGCTCCAATCCCGTCGGTCAATGGCAACACCGCGCCACCCTTTCTGGGTGTCCTCACGCTTGGCATCAACGCGGCCACGCCCAATGCCGACCTCGCAGTGGAGCTGATCGAAAACTACCTTCTGACCGATGAGGGGCTGGCCATCTGGAACGCCAACGGCGCCCTGGGCGCAGTCGCCGACATCTCTGCCGCCGAGGCGCAGGGCGATCCGCTCGTCTCTGGAATGCTTGAGGTTGCGGCCAACGGTGTTCCGATGCCATCGAACCCCGAAATGGGGGCCTTCTGGGCGGCCATGGGGCCCGCGCTGACAAACATTACATCTGGCACCTCCAAGCCGAGTGATGCGCTGAACGACGCTGCGGCGCGGATCATGGAACAGTAAGGTTCCCGGGGCGGCCTTGGGCCGTCCCAATCGCCATGGCCACCAGCACCGATACTTCCACCCAGCCGATGTCCCCATTGCCTCGCGTCATGTTTGTGGCCGTGGTTTTTGCCGCGCTCTGCGCGGTGGCTTTCTATCTCTACCAGAACGCACAACCGCTCTTCGGGGCGATTGTTCTTGCTCTTGCTACAGGCTTCGCCGTCGTTTTCGGGGTCAGCCGTTTCTACGGCGCGCGGTTCATCTTTCCCGGCATCGCAGCGGTCCTGATCTTTATCGCTTTTCCGGTTATCTACACAATTTACATCGGCTTCACGAATTACAGCAGCTTCAACCTGCTGACTTACGACCGCGCCGTCGAGGTGCTGACCTCGCGCGCGTCGGTCGATCCGGCGACTGAGCAGCCGTTCGCCGTAGAACAAGATGATCAGGGCTACCGGATCTGGTTGCCCGAAAGTGCCCTTTTGTCCGAACCTGTTACCCTCACCAGCGCGGAAACCGCTGCACTTTCCGCAGCACAAGAACCCGAAACCCTGCTTGACCGGCGCGCGGCCGTGCGCCTGCGCGCCGGTCTCCAAACCCTGACATTGACGCTGCCCGATGGCACGCAGCTCCAAAACTCGGGCCTGCGGACATTCGGTACCGTCACACCTGACTACACCCGCACTGGCCCGGATGAGTTGACCCGCTTCGACGGCATGGTTTTGCGCGCTGACCATTCCACGGGCTTTTTTACGGATGCCACGGGTGAGCAGGTGCCCCCAGGTTGGCGCGTACCAATTGGCTGGGACAACTTCGAACGCATTTTCCAGTCCGAAGGCATTCGTGGTCCGATGCTCCGCATCTTCGTCTGGACGTTCTTCTTCGCCTTCGCCTCGGTCGTGTTGACGTTCACCCTCGGACTGACGCTTGCCGTCATCCTCCAATGGCCTCATCTGCGTTTCAAGGCAGTCTATCGGATCCTGCTGATCCTGCCATATGCAGTGCCTGCCTTCATCTCGATCCTCGTGTTTCGCGGGCTGTTCAACCAGAACTTTGGCGAGATCAATTTGATACTAGAGGCGATCTTCGGCATCCGCCCGAATTGGTTCACCGATGGGACATTGGCGCGGACGATGGTTTTGGTGGTGAACACCTGGCTGGGTTATCCATACATGATGCTGTTGGCGATGGGTTTTCTGCAAAACGTGCCCGAAGACCACAAGAAATCCGCCGCTCTCGAAGGGGCGTCCTCCATCCGCATCTTCTTCACCATTACGCTCCCGCAGATCATTCCTCCGTTCCTGCCGCTTCTGATCGCGAGTTTTGCGTTCAACTTCAACAACCTCGTCCTGATCTTCCTGTTGACCCGCGGCTTGCCGGACATTCCTGGAACCGTGATCCCGGCGGGCGAGACAGATATTCTGGCAAGCTTCACCTACCGGCTCGCCTTCGACAATGCCGGGCAGCAGTTCGGTTTGGCCGGGGCGATTACGTTGCTGATCTTCTTGGTCGTGGCCGTAATATCCTATGCCAATTTCGTGGCGATGCGCCGTGCAGCTGAGAAACAGTCGGGGAGGGCGTGATGCATCGCATGGACAGATCTAGAATATCCTCGCAATACAGCGCTTCAATTGTTGGCAGCCGCAGAGCATCGGAGAGCGCCGCATGATCGTCGAACGCCCTCGCGATCTTCTGATCAAGAAGATCCTGGCCCACGGCTTCCTGCTGGTCTTCCTTGGGCTGATCCTCTTTCCCTTCGTCGTTGTCCTGTCCATTTCTTTCCGCGAAGGCAATTTTGCTGTCGGCAGCATCATCCCTGAAAACCCCACGTTGGAGCATTGGGTTCTGGCCTTTGGCTTCGACTATACCCGCGCTGATGGTACAGTGGTTGAGCCGCCTTATCCGGTTCTGCTTTGGATGTGGAATTCCATCAAGATCGGATTGATCGCCAGTACCGGCGTTCTGGCTGTGGCCACTATCTCTGCATATGCTTTCAGTCGGATACGCATTCGCGGTAAGGGCGCGATGCTGGATGGTTTGTTCCTGATCCAGATGTTTCCAACGACGTTGGCTCTGGTCGCGATCTACGCCATTTTCGACACTTTGGGTGAAGTCTCACCCGTCCTTGGCCTCGACAGCCACCTCGCATTGGTCCTGATCTACATGGCAGGAGTGACGCTGCATATCTGGACGATCAAGGGCTACTTCGACAGCATCGACACGGCACTGGACAAGGCCGCCGCCATAGACGGCGCGACACACTGGCAAACCTTTCGCTCCATCTTCCTGCCACTCGCCGTTCCCATCATGTCTGTCGTCTTCATCCTCGCCTTCATCGGTTTCGTCAATGACTATCCAATCGCTTCCGTCCTCATCCGGTCCGAGAACCAGATGACGCTGGCCGTCGGCAGCCGCCTATACCTGAATGAATTCAAGTACTTGTGGGGAAACTTTGCCGCCGCCGCCATCCTCTCGGGCTTGCCTATCACCGTTGTTTTTCTAATTGCTCAGCGCTACCTCGTATCCGGTCTTAGCGAGGGTGCCGTTAAAGGCTAGTCATCCGTCAGGACATAGAGTTGCTTCAACGAGCCACTCTCTCGCCATCTCGCTGCGATCCACATTATGCTTGGGTACTAAAACGTCAAACGGTTGGCATCGCCCTGACCGTATTTGGCTGTGTTGCGATTGGTCTGACCATTTTTCCGGTGCCGCGAACGTCGGCAACCCGCCGAAAGTGGTTTTCGCAGATGCCGCCAAGCGCGCAGACCGTGAGCTTGAACAGAACATGGCTTTGCGCTTGCAGCGAAGGGTAGCAATGTTGGCTGCCAGCGCAGCGAAACTGGCGGACATGGAATGTCTCTTATGCGCCGTCCCTTCTAATGCTGAAGCATTTGCGTGTTGCATACTTTGCCGCCTACTACACCGCTGACATGGGGCCATTTTACCATTGGCTATCCGAGCCGTCGTCGCGGAAGCCCACTTCCGTTTCTTTACTTCCGGATAGAGCTCAGACAGTTCCTTGACCGCTACTGAGTAGTCCAGTGTTTCAACCGGGAAACTCCATCCCTAGGACTATCTTTTCTGGTGTACATACTCCCCTTCGGGCACGTGGCTAACATCGCCAAGCTTTACCGCAGCTTCCTCCCACGCTTCGCGAAGTGCTGCCTCGTTCGATTCCAGTCCGCGGATTATCCGACCTTGTGGAATGCCCCACCGTTTTGGCTCGCGGCTGGTTACGAGAAGGAATTCGAGGGTTTCCCCCGCGCCTCGATGACAAGGAACTGCGGCCTGAAGCCTCTTTGGACGCCGGAGCATGGGGAGGAGTACGGACTCGCACGCCCTCTACAGTAAAATGTTAATTTCGAAACCGCCCAATCTTTTTTCGCACTTTAAATCTCTGACGACCTCAGTACAAATTTTCTCCTTCGCACTGTAGGATTGCCTGATAGCATTGAACGATCACTCTGTCCCATAGGCTGGTTCAGTCCGCTGATTATCCCACTTCGAAGCAGCGACGAATGTCTACTCTGACGGGCCGCAACGCAGCTTAGGAGGCAATTACTAGATGTCAGTACCGGGTCTGCTGCACCAATGTGTCGGTACAGATCTAAGCTACGTTTTGTGCTGCTGCCGACAACGGTCAAAACCGTTTCAATAAAGTCCGTTTACATCGCAATGCGTTCAGCCAGAGTGTCATGCATGATCAGTTGGTAATTTGAATACCGCGAATGCACAGCTTGCCGCGACAAAACAACTTGTGCAAATTGCGGGGCCAGCAACGGAAACTCCCATTCCGGCAAGTGTCGTGACCGCCAAAATCCCGCCGAACCTCGCAAGGGTTATGTCCAAACTGGCTGATATCGCGCTCAGGCCGTTGGGTGCGTGTCGCAGGATCACTTGTGTTGAGGGGGCGTTGCTGCAAGCCAAACCAGACCCGACAAGGATTGCGGAAGCCACAAGCAAAATAGAGTTTTCACTGTAGGAAACGAGCAGACCGGTCGCAATCAGCGCTGGCGCTGCAAGCATGATCGTTTGAACGTGAACTTCATCGACCTTATTCCGTAAGAGAGCGCTTAGAACTGAAAAGGTCAGCCAAAACGCCGAAAGCATGAAGCCAATGCTGGTTGTCCCCGCACCCGTTTCTGAGAGCCATAGCGGAAGACGGAACAAGAAGTAGGTTATCGCCCCATAGGTCAGAAATACGTAAGCGAGCATCAACCACAGCTTCCCGGCGCGAAAAATCGCAAGATACTCCAGTTTTTCGATGTGCGGGTCTTCCGGTTCATCGGAAGTCGGCGCTGATACATGGAAAAACAATGCAAGGGCTGCAAGGGCTGCGATGAAACCAAATGCGAGGTTCCAGTTCCCCACGCCAACGATACTGCTATAGGCTAGGGGTGCGAGGGCGGCGACGTAGCCAGCCAGACTTCCCCAGAGAATAAGTACCCGCCCCGGTTTTTCAGGCGCGTTCCGTGTGAGTAATACCGGGACGAGAGGTGAAAACACGCCAGCACCAAAGCCCTGAAGTAAGCGTCCAACAATCAGCATCTCCGCATTGACTGGCGTGGTCAGTAGAATAGAGCCGGTGAGAAATGCGAAGACGCCACACCCGAAAACCCTTGTTGTTTTAAAGGTATCGCCGAACAGTCCACCCACCAGAACCCCGACAGCGACCGCGACGCTGTACGAGTTGAAAACCCAAGTCAGTTCGCCAAGCGACAAACCAAACTGCGAGCGCATTGATGGCAGCAACAGAGGCACCAACGTTAGCTCCATCACGAAAGCGACTTGAGCCGCAACGGGCCCGTATATCGCCGCTTGGGTCATGGCACCCGTGGCATAGGGCGCGCTCGGATTTGGTCCGCTTGCTCTCATAGTCGAATGATTGGGGTCAGGCATTCGCCACCGAAGTCAGATCCGCCATTTGAATGGCGGGTTTCGGTTCGGCTGGCTTTGTCAAATCACTGTCTGGGCGTTGCAGACTGTTGGACGCTTGGGCGAAAGAACTGGCTAAGTCTTTCGCAGTCATCCAGATCAGATAGTCCTCATCTGTCACCTGTTGGTCCGGGCCAAACCAACGCCCTGCTTCACAGTGCATGTAACCATAGCGAAGATGCGCCCCTTTGACGGCCAAAGGCTTTGGCACAAAGGCAAACATGTACGAGGGCTCCCAAGAGATCACGGTTACTTCAAGCAGCAGGTTTGAAAGCAGCGTTGTTGCGCCCTGACTACGTGGACCGGCAAGTCCCTTGGCGCGCAACCAAAAATCCCCTTGGTAGCCGACCGTGCCAGTAATTGTATTGAGCGCTTCCGGCCCCGAAAAAAAAGTCTGGTCAGGGTCGGGTGTTGAGTCAGGTGTTATGTATTTGTGGCGGTGTAGTTCCAAGTGGGTCGCTAGCGACACTCCCGACAAGTCAAGAATTCGCACAGCTTGGGTGTGGACCAATTCACCATCGTGGTCGAAACCGCAGATCCAGAAGCCGTTGGTGTGATCGACATAGGAACTGGCAACATCAAACATCGGATAGATTGGTCCGCGATCAATCTGCCGGTTGCGGAGCGCTCGGTACTCTTGAAAATCGTCACCGATTTTGACGCGAATTCCCATGTCTTCCAGATCGCGCAAAACCCCCGAGAAACGTGTGACAACTTCAAATAGATGGCTTGGTCGGAGGCCCATGCTGATGGCTTTCTATAACAATTTTGAACGACTGCGTAGTAAGGGCTAGATCATCTATTGGTTAATGAAGCGTTACCGCGGCCTCGCTGCCTGTAGTTTCTGTTAACGAATTGACGACGCGCTCCCTTCGCGCGGTCGTCGGTTGGATTTCTGTTGAGCGGTGGTAGCGGAAGACCGGATTAAAATCGGCGCGACTTACGATGTTCCGGCTAATTGGGTGCGCAGGGCAAGACCCCGAAGACTTGGAGGTCCCAAAGAAGTCGGAGTTCCACCAGGGTCCGGTCGATACAGGTTTCAGGCTTTCACCATATCGTCCTTTGGCCGCTGGGATACGCATAGTGAAAGCCTTTCGAATCAGACAAATCTTGGGCGAATGTTTCGATTTTGACAGGATTGCCGAAATGTCTTGATCAAACTAAGCTCTTAAAACGAAAGACTTTTGCTGACCTCCTCAGCCGAAACTCATACGACGTTTTTCAGCTATGTGCATTCAATTCCGCTGGAGCCGCCAAACTGTGGCGCCTTCAGGGCAAGTGCAGAACATGAGCCCCAATTTGGCCAAACCAAACCAGAATACTGCCTCCAAAAATGAGGTTTGTTATGAGCATCCACCAGATTTTGAACACACTTGATGACGTCTCTCCTCTGCCATCCGGCGCAGTGAACGTCCGCAGAGGCGCAGCCGTAGAAGGCCCAGGTGGGCGATGGGTTCCTTGCGCATCAGCGGTTGCTGCAGGGGTCTATCTTCCCTGCGTCTACGAGGTCGGGCCAGGCCGCAGACAGGTTTGCGGAGCCCGCTTTCCCTGCCCGACGGAAGACGAGGCTTTTTCTCAGGCCATGGAACTCGCCGTTACGGCCTCAGCATAAGCGCAACCTCTACTGTATTCACCATCCTCAATCAGATGAGTTTGTATGTGGTTGTGGGCGCTGTCGATACAGCGGGGGATCAGATGATCGCTGAGCGGTGTCTGAGTTCAAGTGATCGTTTGACCTGTTAGCCCGTAATGTACCGCGCCCGATCCGGCTCAATTGACATTGCTTGGGGCCAGAACAGGCCACCGTTATCAAACAGTCGGTTGCGAAGGTCTTCCGAACTCATGGGTTTGCCGAAATGAAAACCCTGGAGGTAGTCGCAGCCCATGTTGCTGACGATACGCGCATGCTCGTCGGTTTCGACGCCTTCTGCGACGATACGCATCCCAAGGCTCTTGCCGATGCCAATAATCGAGGCGACC
This sequence comes from Tateyamaria sp., assembly GCF_059783535.1. Lineage (NCBI taxonomy): Bacteria > Pseudomonadati > Pseudomonadota > Alphaproteobacteria > Rhodobacterales > Roseobacteraceae > Tateyamaria > Tateyamaria sp. The sequence goes on from NZ_JBYNDP010000029.1 coordinate 20,016, forward strand.
AGCGGACGTGTGCTTGCGTCTTCCGCGACGGGCTGAATGAATTGGCGATCGATTTTCAAAATGGAGGGTCGGATTTCCAGCAAGCCCCGAACGGAGGCATGCCCGGTGCCAAAATCGTCAAGCGCCACGGTTACACCCAACTCGTCCAACTCATCTATTGTCCATCGAACGATTTCGCCTATGCGGTCGAGATAGACGGACTCGAGAATTTCGATGGTCAGGCGTTCCGGGGCGATGCCGGAACTCCGAACATCATGAATAAAGGTAGGATCGGCCAAGCGGGCGGCCGATACATTCACCGCAAAGCGCGGAATGTTGACGTGAGCTTTGTCAAAGCGCGATATTACGTCTTTCAGGCACGCAAACATGATCTCGTCGATCCGTTTCAGAATTCCAATGTTTCGCGCAGTATCCAAGAACGCCCCGGGTGGCAGCACTCCTCTGGTCGGATGGTCCCATCGCACCAACGTTTCGACAGAGGCAATCATGCCGGTTTCTGCATCGATGAGAGGCTGAAAATATGGGATGAACTCTTGTCGTTCACACGCCAGCAACAAGTCCGAGGCCAGTTGCTTTGTGGCGATAGATTGGGCGTGCATCTCTTCGGTGAAGAAAGACCATCGACCCTTGCCGTTGTCTTTGGCATGATACAAAGCCTCGTCAGCGTCGGCGACGATCCTGTCGGGATCGTGCGTATTGGTTTTGGCGATCGCGACACCGACACTGGCACCACATGCCGTTGATTTCCCTTCACACATGAATGGGGCTTGCATCCGCGACACAATTTCGTCGGCGAGGCCGCTGATTTCCAATGCGCTGTTTCCGAGAGGGCGTAGAATCGCGAATTCGTCGCCACCTAACCGCGCGACTAAGTCGGACTCGTCAGTGAGTTCGCGCAGCGTATCCGCGACAGAAACGAGCAACCTGTCACCGGCATCATGTCCAAGTGTATCATTCACGAACTTGAAGCGATCCAGGTCGATGTACAGGACTGCAAACTCTCTGCCATGCAGCTTCAACCCTTCAATCCAAGTCTTCACTTCAACCTCGAAATGCCTGCGGTTTGAAAGCCCGGTGAGCGCGTCCTCGTTGGCGTCCCTGGCCACAGATTTGGCCAGTTCGTGTAGACGGGTGTTCTCTTTCTCCAAGCGGTGCACTTTTTCGAGCGTCTTGTCGTGGCTTCCCGGCTCGACTGGATCAGGCTGCGGCTGGGCTACTGCTGCGGGCCCGGACCGTTGTTTTCCCAAGTCTATGACAGAGCATAGCCACCAATGATCACCCGATGCGGGGTCGGACAAATGGGTCCAGCTCATTCGTTGCCAATAGGTTTCGCCGTTCTTGCGATTGTTTGTCGCTTCCGTCGAAAAATTCTCCCACCCCATCAGTTTTTCAATGATGTGGAGGTGTATGCCCTGCTCAAGGTCGGAGCCGATCAGGATTGTCCCGCGCTGCCCCACCGCTTCAGCGGAGCTGTATCCTGTGATCCTGGAAAATGCCTTATTGCACCACTGGAACACCATGACCGCGCCGTCATCCGCATCGGCCGATGCAAGCGCGAGACCTTCGTTGCACTTGTCATCGATTTGATTGAAGATCTCGGGCGGTATCATGCTTTTCCTGCTTACAAACGCAGTTTTCATAAGCGTTTTGCGAACAGAAACCGTTAATGCCACAACACACGGTATGGTTTTTTTGTCGAAAAATTAATGCATTAAGTCTTCAATTACACCAGCTCAGTGTGCTCGCTCAAACTTGGCCATCATCCTGCCCTGCGCACAAAATGTGGAGTGTCAGTTTGTCTAGTTCAGCTTCTGTCAGACGGTTTGACAAATGCGGTATGACGCCCGCGTGCCCACCGTTCAATGTTTGCTGCCGCGATTGCAGGTCACCCCACATAGCCACGCTGCATCCGTCAGATTATGTGCACCGCTTTCAAGTCCGCTATAACAGCATCTTCCTGACAGCTTGCGCATGTATCTGCAAGGAACGCTGAGGGAGAACTGTGTGCTCCACGAAGCGTCACCTGCGATTTCGACCTGGAACCTAGATCTGATGTTCCGGACTAAGGATGGCCTGGTGCATGCGCCAAAGGGCGTCTCATTGCCGAAAGCATTTTGCAAACGGCCGTCTATCTCTCAATCTATTGAGTATGATCTCGGTTCGGTTGCAGCGCATGTCACCGCGTTCATTGTATCGCACGGCCATGGTGCGGACTTGTCCATTGGGTGTGTATGACCCTATGCCGCTGTCTTCCGGGATTCCACAGGTTCAATCAGCTTCCATACTTGCTACAAGGTATTGCGATTAACACATTGAAACCCTTTGTGTTTGCTCTCGGATATGATGTGGATTCTTCCAAACAGACGTTCATTCGATCCAGGCGATCTAGGCAATTGATTGACATCATCCCAAACCTTTTCATCAGGCATTCGTACCTACCAACAAGCAACGCCCGTGCAGGGTGTTTGTTACACAGGAGGTTGCCCGATGAAAAATCGATGGAAGACTGTTGCCACAGGGTCCCTGGCCGCACTCACCATTTTGGCGGCTCCTGTTTTGTGGCAGATCGCCGACTTCCGGCACCAGACCGGTCCCGAACCAGCTTCACTTGCGGTGCTGCAAGCAGAGACACAGGCCCTTTGGCAAGAGATTGAAACGTTGCGGGCACGTGTCGACGGGCTGGATTCGCGAACGTCTATCGGGATAACTGCGTTGCAGCGGCCTCTGTCGACGACGCCTCCCGATTTGCCGCCGCGACCTTCAGTGCAAGCGGCCCATCGGCCCCGCGATGACTATGCGCAGGTGGTCCTGATCGCGGATCGGCGGTCAGTCAATGATGGGCTGTCGCTCGCGACTCCAAGTTTCCTACGCCAAACCTTTGGGTTGCCGCGCAACGATCTGAAAGATGACTGTCAAAGGTTGACGAACCCGCGCCTCCGAGCCCTGATCGCGGCTGAGCCGGTGGGGCCGATACGTGTCCAGATGCTGGCACCGGCCGTTGCTTCGCTGCGCAAGGTTTTTTCAGAGGTTGAGGCGTTGGAGCCCGAGCTTTATAAGCGCATCGCTTCTTCCGGATCGCTATGCGTGCGACTGATCCGGGGGTCGGCGGCGTCGGCATCAGCACATGCCTACGGTTTGGCCGTGGACCTCAACATCGATGGTCAACTGGACAATTTTGCCGACGGGCGGACCCAGCTTGGCTTGATCCTGTTGGCAGATTTTTTCAAGAAGGAAGGTTGGATCTGGGGGGCTGGTTTCTCCCGTGAAGACTCAATGCACTTCGAAGTGAGCCGCCAACAGATCGAGGAGTGGAAGCGTCAGGGGCTTTTATGATTGGCCCTTTGCTGCTTCAAACAGGCCGCGCAATTGTCTGCAAGTCAAGTACACAGACGACAAGGTTCAGGCATGGCAGGTGATCCATCAGGCCAGTGGACCCATGAGGTGCAGGTGCCGCATCGCGGTCTGAGCGTCTAAAAAATGCCACTTATCCATGCGCGGATGCAATTTCCACGCTTTTTCCAACGGTTCATCCATCGCTGGACTCAACGACTCTACCTTAACGTGAATCGGTGCCGGCCATGGGTGTGATTCAGGGTGCGCAAAAAAAATCTTCTTCAATCGTGAACCTTTCGGCGCTGCCCGGGGACTAACGATCACAGTTAGGGAAACGAGCTTCATGTGGATGTTGAAATCTATTAAGACCGCTGCAAAATCGCCCGTAGCGATGAGCGATGATGCTCTGATCGCGGCTGTGGCCCAAAGTGACGTCGCAGCGTTTGAACAAGTTCATAAAAAGTATTTCCCGAAACTGATGCATTTCGCGCGCCGGATCACCGGTAGCGCCGAGGCGGCCGAAGAGGTGGCCAACGATGTGTTGATGACAGTCTGGCGCACGGCAGATCGGTTTGAAGGCCGTTCCAAGCCGTCAACCTGGATTTTCGGCATCGCCTACCGCGTCGCAATGAAGCAGCGCAAAAAGCTGGAACGTCGCGCAGGCGACGTTGAACTGGACGAGGGTATGGTTGCTGCCAGAGATGACACGGCTGAAACTGTTATCAGAGGCACTGACCTGAAGAATGCGTTGGACCAGCTTAAGCCAGAGCTTCGCGCAGTCGTCGAACTGACCTACTATAATGGTTATCTCTATACCGAGATCGCTGAAATCCTTGGTTGCCCGGTGGGCACTGTGAAAACGCGTATGATGACCGCCAGGCGGCGGTTGCGCGGTATCTTATCTGAAGACGAACAAACAGGCGGAGAACATGCAGTTGCGTGACAATAGTTCAAACGGTCCGCAAAACGACCATGAAGAAGTGTGGGATCTGATCCCGTGGTATGTGAACGGCACGTTGCTCGACACGGATATCGCGATGGTGGAGGCCCACGCCAAGACGTGTAATGCCTGTTCGGAAGAGATCGGGCGACAGACTGTGCTGGCGCAGAAAGTGGTCAAGACGGACCCTTTTGATGTGCCCTTGCAGCGCAGTTGGGAGACCTTGCGAGCACAGGTCGAAGCCGATCTGCAGGCGCGGACGCTGGTCAAACCCAAGCGTGGCTGGCTGGAGGCAACGCAGGGGCGCGGCAAGGGTATGTTGGGTGGACTGGCTATCGCCTGCCTTGCCCTGGCGTTGGTGGCGGTTCAGTTCGACGGCCCCGGGCAGGACGATTTTGTCACGCTGACAAGCGAGCCCGCATCCGACGCACCAACCATCCGGTTTCAACTTGAATCCGATCTGACACAAGCCCAGTTGACCGAGCTTTTGGAACCATTAGGTGTTGTCACTGTGACCGGTCCGTCGGCGGCCGGGATCTATTCGGCCACCTTGGCCGAGGATGCCGATGTGGCGGCCGTATCTGAGGCCATGATGGCACAGGACCAGATCATCTTTGCAGCACCGGATGCTGGCCAATGAGCCGGTTCTTCGCCTTTTTTGCTCTTGTGGGGTTGATCGGGATTGTCTTGTCCCGATCCGCCGCGGCCCAGGATTGGCAACTCACGGATGCGAACACGTTTGCTCCGACCAACTATCTCATCCTCACTATCCCCCAGGATGAGCCGCAAGCACTGGCAGCCCTCGCCAATACATTGGAGGCTGATTTTGGCGTGTCGTTGGCTGCAGAATGGCCGCTCAATGCGCTTGACGTGCATTGTTTTGTCTTTGACGCCCGGAACGTGCCTGACGTGGATGGTCTGATCACTGCAATGGAAACGGATGCCCGCATACGCACGGTCCAGCGGCTCCGCAACTTTAGCCTGACTGAAATGTTCCACACCGATCCCCTTTTGCCATTGCAGTGGGCGCTGAAGCGGATGCAGGTCTTACCGATCCATGCCTCTTCCTTGGGTGAAGGGGTGCGGGTCGGTATTGTTGACAGTGCAATCGACAATCGCCACCCCGATCTTGCAGACGGGATGGTCGATCTGTTTGATTTTGTTGCTGCTGACCCCGTTCCGTTGGCTGAGGCCCATGGGACGGCAGTCGCAGGTATTATTGGTGCAGCGGCAACCAACGAAGGGATCGTTGGCGTAGCGCCTTCAGCCGACATGGTGGGCTTGCGCGCGTGTTGGCAGCAAGACGGGGCGCCAGGTGTTTGCAATAGCTTTTCGCTCGCGCGGGCGATCAACTTCGCCATTCTCAACGACATTGATGTTTTGAACCTCAGTATCGGCGGACCCGAAGATCCACTTTTGACAGAGCTGATCCAGGTCGCATTGGACGCCGGTATCGTGGTGGTTGCAGCCTCGGGCGAAGGGCAAGAGCTGGTTTATCCTGCCGCATTGGACGGCGTGATTGCTGCAGGGCAGGTGGCCGAGCGCAGTGTGCCCGCCCCGATGGTCGACGTGCTGACAACGGCGCCGGGGGCGACGCACCGATATGTATCTGGATCCTCCATCGCTACCGCCCATGTGTCCGGTGTGGTTGCACTCATGCTGTCCAAGGACCCGACCCTTACACCCGAAGCGATTTCGGAGCGGTTGAATGGATCGATCAACGAAGTTGAAGCGCTGCCCATGTTGAATGCCTGCACCGCGATCCTGGGTCCAAGTGAGGTATGTGCTCTATGAGGCGTGTCGGTCTTCGTGCTTTGCGGACGTTTGCGTCCGTCACTCTATTGACGGTGGCACCACCCGCCGCCGCGCAAGATGCGGTGCGGATCGTCGGGATGGTGGTCTCATCAGGCACGGACTCTGACCGGGCTGCAAGCGCGCTGCGCAGTCTAAATGCGTTAAATGCGGAAGTCCTGCAGGTGAGCGGGCCCAGCAATGCAGAACTACGCGCCATGATGCGGCGGTTCTCTCAGGAGGCAGCGCAGGCGGATGCGGCAGTGGTCTTTCTGGACATGCCCGCGGTGCGTTTCGAAGAGCGGACTTTCGTATTGCCGGGCAGCGCACGGCTGAACCAACCGACAGACATATTTACTGAGGCTGTCCCGCTGCGTGCCTTCGCGCGGATGACCGTTCTTGCCGAGCGAGGCGGCGCGGTGATCTTGTCCTCGGAAACGCCTTCCGACTTGCCGGAGGGTGTGGAGCATGCCGACTTGGCTTCGGCCCCTCTTGTCGGGTCCAGCGAAATTCTGGTTGTCCCGGCGGAGGAGGCAAGCGCAGTTCTAGATGTTTTAGACGAAACGACCGACGCCACCCCGAGCGTGGATTTGCGCGCTGTGCTTGAGGACATGTCACTGGTGCCGGGTGCCACGCTTTCTGCTGTACCTGCTGATCCAATTGTACTGCGTTCGCCGCCGGTCGTTGCGCGTGTACCAATCGAGCCGGTTGCCGTTCCAGTGCCCGAAATCATCGAGGACGCTGAAACCGAAACCCCCGCGACGGAGGCTGAACTAGCAATCCTCGAGCAGTCACTCTCACCTCCGGTCAAGCGCGACCTTCAGCGCGCGCTTCGGGCTTCCGGTCACTACCGAGGTTTGATCGACGGAATCATTGGGGTTCAGACCCGTGAGGCGATCAAGGGTTTTCAGGTCGCGCGGTCGGAGGCAGATACCGGTCTGCTGACCCCAACACAGCTCTTGGAACTTTTGGCACGGAAGTGAACCTTGTGCCCTTTTGTGGGGACTCACCAGAGAGACAACAATGGTGAGAACACATGGGGCTTCGGTTCAAATACAATCTGGTTCTGATCTCCGCCAGCGTGCTTGGCATCGTGGCGGCCGCTGGTGCCAGCTACACTCTGGTGCGGGAAAGTGCCTTGCGAGACGTGGAGCGCGAGGCGCAGCTGATGCGCGCCAATGCGACTGCAGTCCGCAATTACACCCTTGAACATATCGAACCTCTTTTGACGGACGACGGAGAGATCCTGTTTCAGCCCGAAGCGGTGACATCCTTCGCTGCCCGCACTGTCTTTGACGCCGTCACGGCAGAATTCCCGCAATACTACTACAAGGAAGCGGCCCTAAATCCGACGAACCCCGAGGACCTGGCCACACCTGCCGAAGCTGACATCATCAACCAGTTTCGCGAAGACCCCGACCTTACCCAGCTTTCCGCGCGGATCGAGACCGACGCAGGCCAGCTGTTGATGATGGCGGCGCCGATCACAATCAACAACCCCGGATGCCTCAATTGTCACTCCAGCCCTGACGTGGCGCCGCCGGCGATGGTGGACCTCTATGGGTCGGTCAACGGGTTTGGCTGGGAAATGGGCGAAACAGTTGGGGCACAGATCATAACCGTGCCGCGGTCGCTGATTGTAGAGCGGGCCAAGGAAACGGCCCTGATGGTCACCGTCGCGCTGGGTGCCGCATTCACGCTGGTCTTCGTGTGGACCAACATCCTTCTGAGCCGGGTCGTCATTCGGCCGGTGTCATACCTGACAAAAATGGCCGAACGGGTCAGTATGGGCGACTTCTCCGTGCCGGAGTACAGCCGCACGTCGCGCGATGAAATCAGTTCGCTCGCGCAATCGTTCAACCGGATGCGCCGCAGTCTGGATCGGGCGATGGAGATGCTCGATGACTGATCACACCGTTATAGCGCCGCGCGGGCCCGAGAAGATCGGAAAGTATCGCATCCGGGCCAAGCTGGGCGCGGGGGCTATGGGCGTGGTTTACGATGCCCATGACCAGGACATTGACCGTGCTGTCGCGATCAAGACCGTGCACAAGCACCTGATTGATGCAGTGGGCGAAGAAGATTGGCTGACCCGTTTTTCCCGCGAAGCGCAGGCTGCGGGCAGGGTGCTTCACCCCAATCTGGTAACGATCTTTGATTATCTCGAGCAAGACGGCCGGCCCTATCTGGTGATGGAGCGCTTAGAGGCCAAAACCCTCGAAGACCACATGTCCGAACCTCAGTCTTTGACCCTGACCGAGGTGGCGGCGATCTTTGGTCAGATTCTGGATGGTCTGTGTGCCATTCACGAAGCATCGATCGTTCACCGCGACATGAAGCCAGCCAACATCATGTTAACGGCTAAAGGTGGCGTCAAACTGACCGATTTCGGCATTGCCCGCTTTACCAAGATGGACCGCACCGGTGCCGGTATGATCGGGACGCCAGCCTATATGGCGCCTGAGCAATTCTCAGGTGATGAGGTGTGCGCCCGATCCGATGTCTATTCGACCGGCATCATTCTTTACGAGATACTGACAGGGCGACAGCCTTATCGCGGGGGCGGGATCGCGGCGGTGATGCTCGCGAGCAAGGGCGAAAGCGTGCCGTCACCATCTACACTTGCGCTGGACCTGCCTGCAGCCCTCGACGCGGTGGTGATGACAGCGATCTGCCCCGATCCCAAGGGACGGTACGCCAGTGCGATAGAGATGCGCACAGCACTTCTGGCAGCAATCAGCACACATGGAGCCACACTAACGGCCTCCCCCGCGGCTGGTGCCCCGCGTTCGTTAGAGACGATGATTGGTCGATTGTCTCTCACCACAATGCTGCGGCTGGAGGAAAGTCTGGTGGCACGCATCGGGCCAATCGGCAAGCTGCTTGCCCGCCGCGCGGCTGAAACCGCGATGACGCAAGAAGATCTGCTGCAACAAATACTCGGTGAGGTAAGCGATCCCTCGGAACGGGAGGTTTTGCGTCGGACAGTGGCCAGTCTGATGACCGCCGATCCGGGGCGCGCGCAGGGCAAGCTCAACGAGGATGATCTGCGATCCATCATCGCGGCTTTAACACCCCATCTGGGGCCCATCGCCGGGACGCTTGTGCGCCGCCAAGCGGCCGGCTCTGCCTCGCTGTCGCAATTGTTGGACACCATGACCGAAGCGATCCCAGACGCCAATGACAAGGCCGCCTTTCTAGAGGCCGCACAAACCCAAATTGCAAAAGGACCTCGCCATGCTTGACCTAAAAGCGCTGATGAAGCCCATCCGCGACGACGCACCAGGCGGTGATGATCTGGAATATGACGATGAGTTCATCGCTCTTGAGATGGCCAGCAAACCGTCCGAAGAGCGGGTGATCGGTGACAGTGTCATCCCAGTCGAAGATCCCAACTACGATGACGTTTCTGCCAAAGCTGTGGTCCTGCTGGAGCGTACCCAGGATCTGCGGGTCGCGGCGATCCTCGCCAATGCACAACTACGCACTAACGGTTTGCCCGGGTTCGGTGAGGTCCTGCGCTATGTAGAGGGATGCCTGAAAACCCATTGGGATGACGTGCATCCTCAGTTGGACGAAGACGATGGCGACCCTACGATGCGGGTTAATGCGGCACTTGCGCTGTCGAGCCGTGATATACTTTTGCGGTCGCTGCGGCAGGCGCCACTGGTCAATAGCTCTGCTTTCGGCACCTTTTCTTTGCGAGATCTCGAGGTGGCCAGCGGCGACGCTTCACCGCCTGCCAATTCGGCAAAAGTGATTGATACACAGACCATCGCCGCGGCGTTCCAGGATGCGGGCCACGAGGAGGTTAGCCAAACACGCGCAGTAGCAGCCGATGCGCTCGAAGCAGTTCATGCGATATGCGAGGTTTTTGATACGCATGTCGGGGCTGCGGGGCCGGACCTTGACCCTTTGCAGAAAATGCTGGGCGACATCTGTCGAAGGCTCGGCATCTTTGCGGGGGATGGAGCCGCGGCCGAAACTGAGGGGCCGGGGGATGAAGATCCTGCTGCTGTGCCGGCGGCGCAAGCGAGAGTCATTCACAACGCCGCGATTACCTCACCCCAGGATGTCAAAGCAGCTCTGGATCGGGTCATGGCCTATTACGCTCAATTCGAGCCCTCAAGTCCGCTGCCTGTTCTTTTGGCCCGCGCCAGGCGCCTCGTTTCGGCTGATTTCGTGACCATCATGAAAGATATGGCGCCCGAAGGCGTCGGAAATGTCGCTTTGATCGGTGGATTTGAACCCGATGAGGGGGGCGAGGGTACTTACTAGCCAGACTGAGCCCTCAACGGGCGAATGCAGCCGCGAAAGAAAAGGAATGTAGCATGGCCAGTAGCCAGAAATTCATCGCCCGCAACCGCGCGCCGCGGGTCCAGATCGAATATGATGTGGAGCTTTACGGCGCGGAAAAGACGATCCAGCTGCCTTTTGTGATGGGCGTGATGGCCGATCTGTCTGGCAAGTCCGAGGAACCGCTGCCCGCCGTGGCAGACCGCAAGTTCCTTGAGATCGACGTCGACAACTTTGATGACCGGATGAAATCGATCAAGCCTCGTGCCGCCTTTTCGGTGCCCAATACGCTGACGGGCGAGGGCAACATCGCCGTCGATCTGACATTTGAGCGGATGGATGATTTTTCGCCTGCTGCCATCGCAAACAAGCTCGAACCACTGAAAAAATTGCTCGAGGCGCGAACCCATTTGTCGAACCTCGGCACTTACATGGACGGAAAGACCGGCGCAGAGGACCTGATGGCCAAAGTCATCAATGCCCCTGCTTTGCTCAAGGCTCTGACTTCGGCGCCTGCCGTGACTTCCCAGGATGAGGACTAGGCCATGACCAATGCAACCGAGACCACAACAGAGACGCAAACCCAGACCATCTTTGCGTCGTCCGACTTTGCCGAGCTTTTAGAGAAGGAATTCCGCCCCAAATCCGAGCAGGCAAAAACAGCTGTCGAAGAAGCGGTAAAAACACTCGCTGAACAGGTGTTGGAAAACGAGGCCTTGGTGTCTGATGACGCGTTGCGTTCGATCGATGCTCTTGTTGCAGAGATCGATACCAAGCTGACCCAGCAGATCAATCACATCCTGCACCACGCTGACTACCAGAAGCTTGAAAGCTCTTGGCGCGGCTTGCATTTCCTAGTGAACAATACCGAAACTGACGAGATGCTGAAGATCCGGTTTATGGATCTTTCCAAGAAGGACCTGTCCAAGACTTTACGGAAATTCAAAGGCACCGCCTGGGACCAATCCCCGATTTTCAAGAAGATCTATGAAGAGGAATACGGACAGTTTGGCGGCGAACCCTATGCCTGCCTTGTCGGTGATTACCACTTCAATCATAGCCCACGGGACGTCGAGATCCTTGGCGAGATGTCCAAGATCGCGGCCTCTGCCCATGCGCCGTTTCTGGCAGGTGCTGATCCCACGCTGTTGCAGATGGACGGGTGGGACGAATTGGCCAATCCGCGCGATCTGACCAAGATTTTCCAGACTCCAGAATACGCCGCCTGGCGTTCTCTTCGCGAGAGTGAGGATGCCCGCTACTTGGGTCTCGCCATGCCGCGGTTTTTGGGTCGTCATCCTTACGGCGCAAAGACTGACCCGGTTGAGGAATTCGCCTTCGAAGAAGACACCGAAGGTGCACATTCAAACAAGTATTGCTGGGTGAATGCATCCTACGCGATGGCGCGGAATATCAACCGATCTTTCAAGGAATATGGCTGGTGTTCGCGAATTCGTGGGGTGGAATCTGGCGGCACTGTTGATGGCCTTCCGACCCATACGTTTCCGTCTGATGACGGCGGCGTTGATATGAAGTGTCCGACCGAAATTGCCATCTCGGACCGGCGCGAAGCTGAGTTGGGCAACAACGGTCTGATGCCTTTGATCCATCGTAAGAATACAGATACGGCGGCCTTTATAGGGGCTCAGTCCCTACAAAAGCCCACCGAATACGACGACGGCAATGCTACGGCCAACGCGAACCTTGCGGCCCGACTGCCGTACCTTTTCGCCACCTGCCGGTTTGCGCATTACCTCAAGTGTATCGTGCGTGACAAGGTCGGCTCTTTTGCCAACCGCTCGGACATGGAGCAGTGGCTGCAGGACTGGATCAGCAAATATGTCGATTACAACGAGGAGACCTCAACCGAGGAAGTAAAATCCCGCAAACCGCTCGCTGCGGCTGAGGTCGTGGTCGAAGAAGTTGAGGGCAATCCCGGTTACTACGAAAGCAAGTTTTTTCTTCGTCCCCACTATCAGTTGGAAGGCCTTTCGGTCTCGCTTCGCCTTGTGTCCAGACTGCCTTCCGAGGTCGAATAACCTCTCTGTATCAACATCTTACAACCTGAAGAAAGGACCGTAATATGTCATTTGACGCATTCCTCCGCTTCCCCAAGAACAACATTATCCGAGGGGAAACACTCGACGAAGAAATGGCCAAGGAAGGCGCATTTCAGATCACGGAGTTCGGCTTTGGTGCTGAAAACAGCTCGATCATCGACTCGCAATCGGGCGGTGGTGGTGTCGGTAAAACCGACTTTCAGGACTTCACCTTTAACAAGTTGACCGATACCGCTTCCGCTGGTCTTTACCGCGCCTGTGCGACCGGCGATCACCTGGATGAAGCCATCATGGAATGCCGTCGCCACGGCACCGGAAGCAGCACTGGTAGCAAACACTTCTTCATCGTGCGCTTCAAGACCGTCATCGTGAAGTCGATGACCTGGTCTGGTTCGGGCGAAGAGCTGACCGAAAGCATCACGCTGGCTTACGGTGCAAAGCAGATCGAATACCGACGCCAAGGCAAGGACGGCAAGATGATCAAACCGTCCGGTGGCCAGGGCGAGGCCGAGTGGAGCAAGGTACTGAACAAAGAGAAATACGAGGTTCAGAGGGCGTAAGCCGGACCTCGCGTCCCGGGTGCTTTATCCACCCGACACCCGGGACCAACTCTCCCAAACCATTGAGGCTTGAACCATGTCTGCCGAAACCCTGCTCAAATCCGGCGACCTGCCCGGCGCGCTGTCCGCGCTTCAGGCTGAGGTGCGGACCGATCCTGCCGATGCGCGGCTGCGGGTCTTCCTGTTTCAGTTACTGTGCATCGAAGGCGACTGGTCTCGTGCTGTTCAACAACTCAAGACATGCGCAACGCTCGATCCGGCAGCCATTCCCATGGCCCAAGTGTACCGAGAAGCCATTGTTTGCGAAGTCCACCGTGAAAAGGTTTTGCGCGGGCAAACTCCGCCACCGTTTGACGACGACGCGCCATCCTGGCTTGCAGTGCTTTGGGATGCTTTGCAAAAGGAGCTCAACGGTGATGTCGAGGGTGCCGAGCGGCTACGGTCCATGTCCCTGCGTGCGGCGCCTGCCACGGCGGGCCGCGCGAATGGCACCAGCTTTGAGTGGATCGCGGACGCGGATCCGCGCTTTGGACCGGTGCTGGAAACCATCGTGGACGGCAAATATCTTTGGCTGCCCTTTTCGAACTTACATAAGCTAAAGGTGCATCCTCCCAGTGACTTGCGCGATCTCGTCTGGACGCCTGTTACCCTAACTCTTGTGGAAGGTACTGAAAGCGTTGGGCTCATACCTACGCGCTATCCAAACACGCATGACCTCGGCACGCCTGGACAGAAGTTGGCTCGTGAAACCGATTGGTTCGATGCGGATGGCGCCACACTTCGGGGCCTTGGTCAAA
>NZ_JBYNDP010000030.1:0-19711 GCF_059783535.1 Tateyamaria sp.
TTGGTCATTGTCCTGACCAGCCTCCATCAATGATGTGGGTGTGTCCTGTGGTGAATGCGCTTTCGTCGCTGGCAAGATAGACGACGAGAGCGGCGATTTCCTCAGCCTTGGCCACGCGTCCCATGGGTTGGCGGGCAACGAATTGTTCCATGGCCTTGTCATAGCTGCCAAGCTGTTCGCCGAGTGCTTTGACGCGGTCGTGCCAGCTGGGGCTTTCGACGGTGCCGGGGCAGATGCAGTTACAGCGGATGCCTTGGGTGATGTAGTCGACGGCGACGGATTTGGTGAGGCCGACCACTGCGGCCTTTGTCGTTCCGTAGATGAAGCGGTTGGGCGCGCCAATGATGGAGCCGAGCGCTGATGACATGTTGATGATGCTGCCGCCACCGCGCTCCAGCATCCCCGGCAGGGTGGCGCGGACGGTGCGGTACATCGACCGAACGTTCAGGTCGAAGGCGAAATCCCATTCATCATCGGTGCTGTCCATGATTGTGCCGTGATGCACGAAACCCGCGCAGTTGAACAGGATGTCGGGTTGGGCCTTGGCAACCCCGTCGCGAATGCTGGCTGCATCAAGCGCATCGAGTGCGAAGGCGTCGATGTTTGCGTGGTCAAGTTTGCTCAAAGCTTCGGCGTTGATATCGGTGGCAAAGACCTTCGCCCCCTCTTCTGCCATCGCCAACGCGCTGGCGCGGCCAATGCCTTGGCCTGCTGCGGTCACAAGTGCGCGCTTTCCGTCGAGACGGCCCATGCACTCCCCCCTTATCCGATCAGGTGTTGCGCAGCCCGAAGGTCTGCGTTTTGGTGTTAGCGTAGGACAAGCTGTGGGTGTTGACCAGACGTCACGGCAAAATCGGAGGATTGTCATGGCGTTCGAGAATGTGGCCCTGTTGGGCACGGGGTTGATGGGCTTTCCCATGGCACGGAACTTGGCGCGGGCTGGTGTGCCGATCACCGTGTGGAACCGAACGCAGGCGAAGGCCGAACCACTTGCGGATGAGGGTGCGGCAGTCGCGGCCAGCACGAATGCTGCCGTGACCGGGGCGGACGTCGTCATTTCGATGATGAGCGATGGTCCCACGGTGTTGTCTGTCATTGCGGAGGTGTCGCCGAGCCTGTCCACCGGCGCGTTGTGGATCGACATGTCATCCACCAAACCGGCGGAGGCCCGTGAGGCCCGTGCACTGCTGTCAAAGGCGGGTGTCGGATTTCTGGATGCGCCTGTTTCGGGTGGCACCAAGGGTGCCGAGGCGGCGTCTCTTGCCATCATGGTTGGGGGCGAAGCCGCTGATTTCAATCGTGCCCGCCCGATCTTTGACGCGATGGGGCGGGCGGTGCATGTGGGTCCCACCGGATCGGGGCAACTGTCAAAGCTATGCAATCAGGCGATTGTTGCTGTGACCATCGGCGCTGTCGCCGAAGCGATGCTGCTGGCTGAAGAGGGCGGCGCGGACCCCGCTGCGTTGCGCGCCGCGTTAAAGGGCGGCTTTGCTGACAGCACCATCTTGCAACAGCATGGGGAACGTATGACCACTGGCAACTTCGAGCCTGGGGGCTTGTCGAAATTCCAGCTGAAGGATCTAGACAACGTGTTGGTCGAGGCATCGGTCGCCGGTGTGACTCTGCCCATGGTAAAGGACGTTCGAGATCGATTTGCTCATTTTGTCGAACACATGGACGGCGCGGATCGGGATCATTCCGGGCTGTATCTTGAACTGAAGGCCCGGCAGGAGGGTCGCACATGAAACGCATCCTGATACTTGGCGGCGGCGGCATGGTTGGTCAGAAGTTGGCCAAGAGGCTCGAGACCCAAGGGCTTCCCGGCTTTGGCGACTTCACCGTGACGCTGCATGATTTGGGCTTTGCTGAAGACGCGGTGGGTGACGACAAGCGCGTCGGTAACTTGTCTGTTTTGGCAGAGGGGGCAGCCCTCGCAGCTGAACGGTTCGACGTGATCTTCTTCCTCGCTTCTATCGTGTCGGGAGAGGCGGAAACGAACTTTGACCTGGGATGGCAGACAAACCTGTGGCCGATGTGGCATTTCCTTGAGGCGCTTAGGGCACAACATCGGGCCACCGGTGGGGCCTATGTGCCCAGAGTAGTCTTTACGTCATCAATTGCTGTTTTTGGAGGGCCGTACCCTGACAAGATCGGGGATGAGTTCCTGACCTCACCCCAGACCAGCTATGGTGCGCAGAAGGCGGCGTGCGAGCTGCTCATACAGGACTTTTCGCGCAAAGGTTTCATCGACGGCATGTCTCTGCGCCTGCCCACGATCTGTGTACGACCGGGCAAGGCGAACCTGGCTGCTTCATCTTTCTTTTCGGGGATCATTCGCGAACCGCTGAACGGATTGGAAGCCATCTTGCCCGTCGACGATACGGTGCGCCACTGGCATGCGTCACCGCGGTCGGCGGCGGGGTTCCTGGCCCATGCCGCTGTTCTGGAGACGGATCGGCTTGAAGGGCGGCGGGCGCTGAACTTGCCGGGGTTAAGTTGCACTGTGGCCGAGCAGATCGAGGCACTGCGTGATGTCGCTGGCAACAACGTGGTGGCATTGATCAAGCCACAGCGGGACGAAGCTGTGGCAAAAATCGTCGAGGGTTGGCCGCGCAATTTCGCGCCGGAACGGGCGACCAAACTTGGTTTCGAGGCAGAGAAAACGTTCCGGGAGATTATCGATGTCTACATCGACGAGGAGTTGAGTGGCCGTTAAACCGCCCGTGCCGCATAGGTACGCAGCATGTGGGCGTCGTAAAGCGGCATTGCCATGACCTCGTCTCCGATGACTGTCGTGGCTGGGGAGAGGTAACGTACGCCGGGCGCTGCGGTTTTACATTGCGGACCCACGGTCAGGCCCTTTGAGACTGCACAGGTGCCGATCAGGCCTTGGGCCAACATGTTGTCCGTCAGTGGATCGTAGTGAGAGGTTGGCCCGGCACCAGCGCAGTTTATGACAAAGCCAGTGTTGTGCTCCGTCTCCGCTCCATCGGCGTTGATGATCCGCACTTTGGCTCCGTCTGTTCCATGTTCTATGGCTTTGACTGCGCCCTTGATCATGCGCGCGCGGCCCTCTTCGACCAGCCTGTGCATGTCTATGATCGTGTCCTGCGTGCCGCCCCGCAACCAGAAGCGCAGCTGCGCCGGGACGCGTCGGGCCTGATCTGCATCGTTGATGTAGTTGGTGAGCGGGGTCGCCAGAAAATGTGCGCGAAAGCCTGCCCGGATCTCGCGCATTTCGTCTCCGACCTTGTGGGCCAACGCAATCTCGCGCTGCACTTCCGCCAGGAAGCTTTCTGCCGTGTCGTGCCCGGATGATAGATTGGGGCGGGTCAGCTTGCGAGGCAGACGAGGCACGAGTGCCGCGGGGATTTCACCATCTGGGGCACAAGCAACAAAGCGCAACTGTTCTTCGGGGATCAGGCTTTGGCACAGGCGTAGAACATCAAGCATCGCCGCATTGCCGCCGATGCAGAAAATCTCGGCTCCGCGTCTGACATGTTCGGCGATCTGCTCTTCGTGTCCAAAGACGCTTGGAACTGCAAACGCTCCGTCGTCACCTTCGATCCGCAAGGTGGACGGGCCACCCGGCGCAATGTCCACGGTGCGGGCGGTGATCCGGCGCCCGACTTCGGTTTGGATGGTCGTGCCATCCAATCCGCTTTGCAGGGCGAGTGCGCAGTCGTCGATCACGGTCACCTGGACGCCTCGAGCCTTGTGGCCAGCCAAATTCTCTTCAGCCCGCTCCTCCATGAAGTCACCGTAGAATTCGCGGGGTGCGTTTACGCCATAGACGTCCCCGGCATCGATCAACGGCTGTGCTGCTGCCATCCAATTCGGTGCGCGCCCACTCATCGTTTCGGCCACCATGTCCCAGCGGTCGGACAGCCAGCGGGCAAAGGCAGAATCTATGTCATCTGCGGGTGAGTTGAGCAGGTAGGCGTATCGCCACGGGGTGCCTTCTGCGCCTTTTGCATATGCGGCACCTCGGCCCAGCTGCGATGCGTTGCGCCCCAGCACGACCAAGTGGTCACCGGCTTCAAGTTTGCACTGCTCGATGAAGGCCAGGGCAGTGATGCCATCTCCCACGACAAGATGGGTCGCCTCGCTGGGCGTCTGGGCGTGTTGATCGCGCATCGTTTGTTACTGCCTGAATCGGGTTTTGAGTGGCATAGGGTGTTAGGCGGCGAAGGGGCTAAGGTCAACGCGACCTGAGTGCACGCTGCGGATCGCCTTTACGTCAGGCCGGTTCGATCTGGTCCGCATCCATCAGATGCCGCGCCAGATGATCGTGAATTTTCTGCCGGGTCAGGTCCTCGTCCCCGGCCATCGCGGCATCCAGTATGTGCTGGTGGTGTCGGATGTTGTTCGAGATAAAATTGAAATCGCGGTCTTCGACCATCAATTGCTGACGGAATCGGCAGTACACACGGTGATGCGTGTCAATCAGGGTCTGCGACCCACAGGCCGAGATCAGAGTTTCATGAAACTGTGCCTCGGCGCCAAACCACAAGTCAACAAAAGGCGACCGATCGGTTGCGGTGCTCAGTCGCATTTCAAGGTGGCTGAGTTGGTGATGGGCCGCCGTCAACCGGGCCTCCCACGCGACGCCGCCGCGCCGGATCGACATCACTGTTCCTTCGGCCTCAAGCAGAACACGGAGGTGGGTCAATTCGTGAATCACCTGACGGGACTTTTTCGGAACGCGAAAGCCGCGTTGTTCCTGGAACTCAACCAAGCCGAGAGTCGACAGTCTGAACAACACCTCCCGAATCGTGCTTGCGGAGCAGCCAAACTCTTGTCGCAAGTGTTCCGCCCGCACCTTTTGACCGTGCTCAAAAGCGTTTGTCATAAGGCGATAGCGCAGCGTGTCGAAGATGTCGGTGTCGTAGGGCATGGGTCGTATGAACTCGCGAAGTATCTCCTTCGATAAATCACGAAATCTCGAAATTCCATAAAAATCTCAAAAATGCGGCTAATTTCATTTTTTTGTTGTCCCCTGGGGTCAACTGCGCATAGCCTTCCCTTACGACACAGAAAGGTGGGCGTTCGAACCCGCCAAGTGCGCACACATAAAATGTCAGGGAGGATGACATGACATTTCTGAAGAGGGCGGCTTCGGTCGCTGCTGTTGCTGCTCTTGCAGCCACCACGGCGCTGACGGCGTCGGCAGAAACAACGAAGCTACGGATCCAAACGCACTATGCCCCCGAGACCGTCTCGGGCAAGCTGGCTGCGCAGTATATTGAAGACATCCAAACGATGTCGGGCGGCGAAATCGAAGTCGAGATGTTCTACAGTTCGTCCGTCGTCAAGTCGGTGGAAACATTCGACGCGGCCGCAACCGGCATTCTCGACTGCGACATGACCGGTGGCGGTTACCAGACCGGTAAGAACTCGGCCTTCCAGTTCGTGGGCGACATCATGGGCGGTTATTCGACCCCCTACCAGCAGCTGAGCTGGCTGTATTTCGGTGGCGGCAAGGAAGCCGCGGCGCCGCTGTACAACAAGTATGGCATGGAGCTGATCGGATGGTGGGTCTACGGTCAGGAATCGTTTGCTTCGTCCAAGCCGATTGAGAAGGTTGCCGACTTCAAGGACTGGAAATTCCGTTCGCCTCCCGGCATGGAAACCAAGATCTTCGAAAAGCTGGGCGCCTCGCCCATCGTCATGGACTTCACCGAGATCTTTACCGCGCTTGAGACCGGCATCATCGATGGGGCCGACGCCTCGGGTCTGGCCAACAATGTGGGCCTGGGTCTGTATGACATCGTGAAGTATGCCAACTTCCCTGGCTTCCACTCGATGCCATCGGATCACCTGGCGTGCAACAAGGCCGTGTTCGACGCGATGCCTGAAGCGCACCAGCGCATCATGAAAGTGGCTATGGAAGCGCTGGCACTGCGCACTGCCTTGACGTTCGAGAAGAAGAACGCCGAAGCGGCCGCACAGCTGCGCGAGCAAGGGGTGACCTTGTCGCAATGGGCGCCCGAAGAACTGGCCAAGTTCCGCGCTGCCGCTCAGGCCACATGGCCCGAGTTCGCAGACACGCCTGAAGCCAAGGCGCTTGTCGAAGCTCACATGACCTATCTCGGGCAGCTGGGTCTCGTTTCCGAGTAAGCGATTCTCTGGGGTCCCGCCGCGCGGGGCCCCAAGTCACCCGCCGCACATCACGGCAAGATGCGTGCGGGCTTTTTCATACCATAGGGGGACTTTGCAATGCAGGTGCGCTCCGGCACTCCGATAGAGTGGCTTGTGCCATTGGCATTCATTTTTTGCGCAGGTTGGGTGGTCTGGCACATGCCGGCATTCACGCTCGATTTCTATCCCCCCACCGACGAATCCCAATTCGACAAGCTGTCCGCCTTGTTCAAGCGCAACGACGTGACGCCCAATATGGGAGGTCTGTTCGGTGGCTTTGCCGATATCGTGGACTGGCTGGCCGCAATCGGTGTCGTCGCCTTCGGATATCTGGGTGTCCGCACCGTTCAGCGCGCGGGCATGGAATTTGAAAGCTGGCGTGCTGCAGATCGGCTGGCCGTCTTTATCGGGCGCGTCACCATGATGTTGATCGTGCTTTTGACCAGCGTGATGCTTTACGAGGTCATCCTGCGCTACATATTCGAGGCGCCGACGCTCTGGGCGAATGAACTCAGCCTATGGCTTGCAGGTTTCGTTTTTCTGTGTGCTGGCCTTTATGCCATGCAGCAACGCAGCCACATTCGCATTGTTTTGTTGTACGACGCGGTCCCGCGTTGGTTGCAGCGGATTTTCGACACCATCTCGACCTTGCTCATCGTCACTTTTGCGTTCTTCCTGATTTACGGAGGCTATGGCGAGGCTTTCGACAAGTTCTATCGCTGGGAAACCTTCGGCACGGCATTTGACCCGCCTATCCCTGCTACGATGAAGCCCATGGTGCTGTTCGTTGTCGGCATGGTTGCCATTCAAGCTGTCATCAACCTGATCTCTGACTGGAATGCTGAGGAAGTGCATTACGGGGGCGAAGACCTCGATGAAGAAGAGATTGAGCGCATCAAGGCGCAGGTCGGAAATGAAGGCGTCGGTGACCTCGACGTGACCGGCCAACACGTGTCGACAAAGGACTAAGCCCATGGATATCGGTACTATTTCGCTTGTCCTGATGTTGGGGCTGATCCTTCTCCTCGCCATTGGGATGCCCTTGGGCCTTGCCTCTGCCATTCTGGCTGTGGCTGTGCTCGTCATGAAGTTTGAGCCGGAACTGCTGCTGGCACCCTGGACCTTTGGGGATGGTATTCTAACCGGACGGCCCGGGGCGGGGCCGCTCAATATTCTGGCCCAACGAATATACGGGCTCTTAACGGACTATGTCCTCATATCCATTCCGCTTTTCATCTTCATGGCGGCATTGCTGGAACGCTCCGGCATCGCGAAAGAGATGTATTCGTCCCTGAACGTCTGGCTGAACCGGACGCGCGGTGGCATCGCCATCGTGACATCCATCATGGCTGTGATCATGGCCGCCATGTCCGGTATCATCGGGGGCGAGGTTGTGCTGCTGGGCCTGATCGCGCTGCCGCAGATGCTGCGGCTTGGATACAATCAGAACCTCGCAATCGGCGTGATCTGTGCATCCGGGTCTCTTGGGACCATGATCCCGCCCTCTATCGTTCTGATCATCTACGGACTGATCACAGAAACATCGATCAAGGCGCTGTTCACGGCATCCTTCATCCCCGGTTTCATGCTGGCGTCATTCATCATCATCTACATCATCATCCGCACGCAGTTGCGGCCTCAGGATGCGCCTCTTCCGGACCCGGTTGAAGGTGAGCCGCAGGGTCGGGACAAGACCATGCTGTTCTTTGCCTTTTTGACGGTGGTCGTTGCAGGGTTTTCGGCAGCCTTGATGCTGCGCGCCATGTTCTTCGAGTTTTCCGGTTCAAACGCGGCCGCGACGGGTGAGCAGGCGCGCTTTGGTACAGCGCCGTTTATCACCTATTTCGGTGTCGCACTCGCCGTCTCGCTGGCACTGATCTTCGGTGTATTCGGACGCGCCCGAACGGCTTTGGGCTGGTCGATGGGCAAAGGGCTGGTCCCTCCCATCGTTGTGATCGGTGTTGTCATGGGGTCGATCTATGGCGGGATCACTGGCATCACCGAAGCGGCGGGCATGGGTGCGATGGCGGTGTTCATCATCGCGGTGTTCCGGGGCGAAGCGTCGTTTGATCTTGTCTGGGAATCCCTGATGCGGACCCTCAAATCGACAGGCACAATCATCTGGGTGACAATCGGTGCTACGGCGTTGGCCGGTGCCTACACCATTGCTGGTGGTCCGACCTATGTGGCTGACTTCATCGTTGGGTCCGAACTGCCCACCATGCTGGTGATCCTGATGATGATGGTGATCCTCCTGTTTATGGGCGCGTTCATGGATTGGGTCGGGATCGTGTTGCTGATCATCCCGGTGTTCCTGCCCATCGTTCTGAAACTGCCCATTGACGAGATTGGCCTGTTTGGTGAACTGAATCCCCGCCATGTGGCGATCTGGTTTGGTGTGGTATTCTGTATGAACATGCAGGTATCTTTCCTGTCACCACCTTTTGGCCCCGCGGCCTTCTACCTAAAATCCGTCGCACCGCCGCACATTAAACTGACCGACATCTTCAAAGGGTTCCTGCCTTTTATCGGCATCCAGTTGATTGCGCTTTCGGTGCTGCTGATCTGGCCGCCCATCGTATCCATCCTGCTATAGGAGTGATGCCATGTTGACCGAAGCCCAAGTCACGCAGTTTCAGACCCAAGGCTTTCTGGTCGTTGACGATGTTATCCCCGCGCAGGTGCTGGATGCCGTGCGCGCGGAATACTCTGTGCTGCTGGATGGACTCTATGAAAGTTGGCAGACAGAGGGCCTGGTGCCGGATGGCACGGACATGGATTACTGGGACAAACTAACCGCTTCCTATGCCGCTGGCTGCGATTGGTTCCAACCCATGGATATCAGTCTACCGGGCGGTGAGATCGACGCCCATTGCCCCATGCACTTTGGTCCTGCGATTTTTGATCTGGTTGTGCAGTCCCGCCTCCTCGACCTTGTGGAATGTCTTCTCGGTCCCGAGATCACGTCAAACCCGATCCAGCATGTCCGCATCAAGCCGCCAAGCCCTCAGTTGGCGGCCGACGAAGTGCGCGCGCATATCACGTCTACGGACTGGCACCAGGATCGCGGCGTGGGCCATGAAGACGCCGATACAACTGATATGGTGACCGCTTGGGTCGCGATCACCGATGCGACTGTTGAGAACGGATGTTTGCAGGTTGTACCGGGGATCAAGGCTGGGTTGCTGCCCCATTGCCCGCAGGTGCAGACGGCCATCGCACCTGCACATCTGGACACTTCTTTGGCTATTCCGCTGCCTGTGAACGCAGGCGGTGTGGTGTTGTTTCACCCATTGGTGCCGCATGCTTCCCTGCCCAACCTTTCCGACACATTTCGTTGGTCCTTTGACCTCAGGTACAATGTAACCGGCCAGCCCACGGGCCGGGACCATTTCCCGAGTTTCGTTGCCCGCAGCCGTGCCGTGCCCGACACTGAGCTTCGCGATTGGCGGGTATGGCGTGATGGATGGTTCGCAGCTCGTGATCGTCTTGCTGCGACGCCACATATTCCTATTCACCGTTGGGACGCAGACAGCCCGGTCTGCGCATAGGCCATGGATTTCATTCGTCTTGATCCTGTTGATGACGTGGTTACCGCCACCCGCGCACTAGAAGTTGGTGCTGCTGTGGAGGGCGTCGTCACGCGCGCGCTGATCCCTTCCGGACACAAGATCGCCGCGCGGGATATCTCACGTGGCGGGCCTATCCGGAAATACGCGCAGGTTATCGGTTATGCGGCCGATGACATTGCGGCGGGTGATCACGTGCACACTCACAACGTGGAGTTTCGTGGAACTGACGTAGCCTACGAATTCGCGACGAACCTAAGGCCAGCAGACCCAGCGCCCGACCGTGATACGTTCATGGGCTACCGTCGCGAGAACGGTCAGGTTGGCACGCGGAACTACATCGCGATTGTCACATCGGTGAACTGTTCCGCCACTGCCGCCCGGATGATCGCAGCCCACTTCACGCCTGAGCTATTGGCGGACTATCCGAATGTCGATGGTGTTGTGGCCTTTGTCCACGGCACCGGCTGCGGCATGGCGGATAGCGGGGATGGGTTCGAAGCCTTGCAGCGGGTAATGTGGGGCTACGCGCGGCATCCGAACCATGCAGGGGTGCTGATGGTCGGTCTGGGCTGCGAGATGAATCAAATTGACTGGCTGCTGCAGGCTTACGGGCTAAAGCAGGGGCCGCTGTTTCAGACGATGAATATCCAGTCCGTGGCCGGGCTGCGCCGCACGGTCGAGAAGGGGATCGAGAAGGTTGCGGCGATGCTGCCGCTGGCCAATCAGGCTAGGCGGGAGCCTTGTCCGGCGTCGGAATTGAAGGTGGCCCTGCAATGCGGTGGATCGGATGCGTGGTCTGGTATCACGGCGAACCCGGCGTTGGGTTACGCGACCGACTTGCTGGTGGCGCAGGGGGGCACGGGGGTGCTGGCGGAAACGCCGGAGATCTATGGGGCGGAGCATTTGCTGACCGCCCGGGCGATGGAGCAGGCGACCGGTGAGCGTTTGATTGATCTGATCCGCTGGTGGGAGGATTATACCGCCCGCAACAAGGGATCGATGGACAACAACCCAAGTCCCGGTAACAAGGCCGGTGGTTTGACCACGATTCTGGAGAAGTCGTTGGGCGCTGCGGCCAAGGGCGGGACTACGCCCCTGACTGGTGTCTACAAATACGCCGACATCGTGCGGTCACGTGGCTTCACCTTCATGGATTCACCCGGCTATGACCCGGCGAGTGTGACGGGGCAGATCGCTGGTGGCTGCAACCTTGTGTGCTTTACCACCGGGCGCGGGTCCGCCTTTGGGTCGAAGCCCGCGCCGACGATCAAGGTTGCAACCAATACGGAGATGTATGGCCGTATGATCGAGGATATGGATGTGAACGCAGGTGCCATGCTGAGCGATGGCGTTTCGCTCGAGGACAAGGGCAGGGAGATTTACGAGCTGTTCCTGCGCGTCGCCTCCGGCGAGATGTCGAAGTCCGAGGCGCAGGGGCTGGGCGATTATGAGTTCGTACCGTGGCAAATCGGAGCAGTGATGTGATGGAATGTCTGACCGCCGAACAGAAGAAGCACTATGAAGAGCATGGGTATCTGCTGGTCGAGAACCGGATACCGGAAGACTGGCTGACCAAGATCCGGGATGAGATTGCGCGGTTCGAGGTCGAAGCAGCCACGATGACCGAGAGCAACGACCGTTTGGATCTGGAAGACAGCCACACCGCAGATGACCCGCGCCTGCGCCGGATCAAGTTGCCCCATACGATCTCGGATGTTTTTAATGAGTTGATGTATTCTGACCTTGTTCTGGCACCCGCCCGTGATCTGGTCGGGCCGAACCTGCGGCTGCACACCACCAAGCTGAACATGAAATCAGCGGGCTATGGTGCGGCGGTCGAGTGGCATCAGGACTATGCGTTTTACCCGCATACCAATGACGACATCCTCGCGATTGGCATTTGCATCGACGACATGGCCGAGGAGAACGGGCCACTGATGGTGTTCCCGGGTTCGCACAAGGGGCCGGTCTATGATCACCATGTAGATGGCGTCTTTGCCGGGGCGATGCTGCCGGAGGAGAATGGGCTGGATATGGCGGATGCCGTGCCTTTGACCGGTCCGGCTGGATCGATCAGCATTCACCATGGGCGGATCGTGCATGGGTCGGCCTTGAACACCAGCCATCGCGCGCGGCGTATTCTTTTCTATGAGATGATGGCGGCGGACGCTTATCCCATCATGGGCAGCATGACCAAGTGGGATGGGATTGAGGATTACAACACGCGAATGTTGTGCGGTGAGCCGACGCTGACGCCGCGTCTGAAAGACATCCCAATCCGCATTCCGCAGCCACAGCCGGATGTGCCGATTTCCATCTATGAGATTCAGAAGGGGCTCAAAACGCGCGCCTTCCAAACCATTCCTGCGAAGGAGAGTTGATATGAGCAAACCAACAATTGGATTTATCGGCCTGGGCCTGATGGGTGGTGCCATGGTGGGGCGGTTACAGGATCAGGGCTACGACCTGGTGGTGATCGCGAACCGGACCCGGACCTATGTGGATCGGGCAGTGGAGCGTGGGGCTGTGGAGGTGACGACAGCGAAGGCCGTGGCCGAAGCATCCGACATCGTGATGCTGTGCATGGACACGTCCGACAATGTCGAGGCACGGATGCGGGGCGATGACGGTGTTATTGCCGGGCTGAAGCCGGGTGCGGTGGTGATTGATTTCGGCACGTCGCTGCCTGCATCGACCAAGGCGCTGGGGACAGAGGTCAAGGCTGCGGGCGGCACGATGCTGGACTGCCCCATCGGGCGCACGCCGATGCACGCCAAGGATGGGCTGTTGAACCTCATGGGGTCTGGCGACAAGGCGGCCTTTGATCAGGTGAAACCGGTGCTGGATGATCTGGGCGAGAATGTCTTTCACCTTGGCGCCCTTGGCACCGGGCATACGATCAAGCTGATCAACAACTTCTATGCGCAGGCCTGTGCCAATGCGATGGCAGAGAGTTATGCGATTGCCGATGTCATGGGGGTCGACCGGCAGGGGCTCTATGACGTGATGTCGGCTGGGCCGCTGAAATCGGGGATGATGGACTTTGTTACCGCCTATGCGCTCAAGGGCGACGATCAGCAGCTTGCCTTTTCCATCAAGAACGCGGCGAAGGACGTCGGATATTACGCGCAAATGTGCAGTGACGCAGGCGTGCAGTCGATGATGTCTGGCAGCACGCTCGAAAGTTTGCGCGGGTCCATCGAAGCGGGGCGCGGGGAAGAGATGGTGCCGCTGCAGGTCGATTTCTTTGCTGAAAAGTTCAAAGGCTAAGAGTGGCGATCGCCGCCCATCCAACCGAGGATCGCGCAGCTCTCGGCATCGCAATGACGCTGGGGGCTTACGCATTCTTTACGCTCATCGACACGTCGGTGAAGTGGCTGCTGTTGGCGGGGCTGCCTGCTTTCCAACTCGCTTTCATGCGGTACTTCCCGCATTTCCTGATCTCGACCGCGCTATTGTTGCGCAAAGGCGTGCGGTGGTCGAATTTCCAGTCGGAGCATATGGGGCTGGTGCTGCTGCGAGGTTTCCTTTTGGCGTCGGCCACGCTGTTCAACTTTATCACGCTGAATTACCTGCCGCTAACAGTGGTTGGGTCGATCATGTTTTCGGCCCCGATCATCGTATGCTTCCTGAGCTGGCCCTTGCTGGGTGAGCGGGTTGGCCCTTGGCGATGGTTTGCGATTATTCTTGGATTTACGGGCGTCTTGGTTGTGATCCGCCCCTTTGACGCCAGCTTTCATGCGATTGCATTTCTAAACGTCTACAACGCTTTTTCATTGGCACTCTATTCAATCATTACGCGCAAGATTTCCGGCGTGGTCGCGGCAGAAACGATGCAGTTCTGGATGGGCGCATTTGGCGCGGTGGCGTTGGCCCCCTTGGCTTGGATGGTGTGGACAGCGCCCGACACATGGCTGCAATGGGCACTGATGATCGGGCTTGGCGTCTGGGGATGGGCGGGGCACGAGATTTTCTCTCGCGCACACGCCTATGCCCCAGCTAATACGTTGATGCCCTATACCTACAGCTTTCTGCTGTATCTGGCGCTTGCAAGTTACCTTGTCTTCGGCGATGTGCCGGACGGGTGGACGCTGGTTGGCGCGGCGATCATTGTCACCTCCGGCTTGATCATTTGGCAGCGCACGGCACGAAAGGAAAAGGCATGAAAATAGCGGCCATAGGCGAGGCGATGATCGAGCTGTCGATGGACGATGCAGAGGCTGCGGTGCGCGTGGCGGGCGATACGTTGAACACGGCAATCTATCTCAAACGCCAGGCACCGGAACTGCAGGTCGACTATGTGACCCGCCTTGGCACAGACGCTTTTTCTGACCGGATCGTCGCAGCAATGGAAGCCGAAGATATCGGCACCCACGCCGTTGAACGTGATCCCGACGGAACGCCCGGCCTCTACGCCATCACAACTGATGCCAAGGGCGAACGCAGCTTTACCTACTGGCGCGATACCTCAGCAGCACGTCAGGTTTTCACAACTCCTGAGGGCCCGGATTTTTCCGTCCTGGCACCCTATGATGTGATCTACACATCCGCCATCACGCTCGCGATCATGCCTGCGACCACGCGTGCGGCTTTGATCGATTGGTTGCACGGGTTTCGGCAGCGGGGCGGACGCCTCGTTTTTGACAGCAACTACCGACCACGGCTGTGGGAAGATCAGGATACGGCGCGCGAGGTGATCGCGGCGATGTGGGCGCTTTGCGAGATTGCGCTGCCGTCCATTGACGACGAGATGGAGCTGACCGGCGAAACCGCCGAAGTGGTCATGGCCCGGTTTCTTGCGTTGGGCCGCTCGGGCGCATTGAAGCGCGGTGAGGTTGGCCCGCTTTGCCTTGAGACCGGCACCTCTGGCACCTACCCCGCGGCGCCGAAGGTTGTAGACACAACAGCGGCGGGCGACAGCTTCAACGGTGCCTATCTGGCGGCAGCGCTGACCGGAGAACCGCAAGATGTTGCCCTGCGCGCGGGTCACGATCTGGCATCACGTGTCATCGCACACCGTGGTGCGATCCTGCCGCGCTAAGCCCCAACCAGAGCCCGCAAGGCAGTATCAGGGTCGGCAGACCGGCACGCCGCAATCAACTCGTCTGCCTTCGGGTCTTCCAGCGTTCGACCGGCCGTCACCTCAGCCTGAACAAAGGCGATCCAGGCGTCGAGGGCAGCTTTCAGCGATGGGCTGGGCGATGTGCCCCGGTCTTCCAATGTCGCCAAAATCCGAATGGGTAGTTTCTGGCTTCCATCCATTGCGATCTGCCGAAGCCGGTGGTGCAGGTTGGGGTTCTCGAACCGTTTGATCAAGGCGTCCGCATATGCGTCTGCTTGCCCTTGGACGCTGTCCGGCAGCGTTTCTGCCGCCTCGCGCATCAGGGCTTGGGTTGTACGCCGCAACTCGGGATCTGCAATCGCCTCGTGCACATAGGTGTAACCCCGGAGCGCACCTGAATAGGCAAGGAATGAATGCGCCCCGTTCAACATCCGCAGTTTGCGCATCTCGTGCGGGGCCACGTCGTCGACCCATTGTACACCCGGCCAGTCCGGTTTCGCGGCGGCGAAGCGATCTTCGATGACCCACTCAGTGAAGCTCTCAGTCGGGACAGCCATCTGGTCGCCAGCCTCTGTTCGGATCGTGTCCGTTGTGGCTGGAGTGATGCGATCTACCATGCAAGATGGGAATGTGATTTTGTTGGCCAAATTCAACTTGGCCGCAGCGGCGAAATCGCGAACAGCGTGCTCCAGCTTCGATCCGTTGTCAGACAGGTTGTCACAACACAGGACGGTGACGGGTGATTTTCGCTGCGCCAAACCCCGGGCCAGCGTGCCGACCACTGTTGTGCCCTTGCCTTGCAAGTCTGCCTGAACTTCGGTTGACGCCTGATCAAGCTGCCCGTCCGGCCCCAGACCATACGCTTTTTCCGTCACCGTCAGAGTGATGACTGAAAACCGGTCAGAGGCGACGGCGTCGATCACTGCAACCGGGTCTTCTGAAGCGACCAGCATGTCAGACATGCACGTGATCGGCTTGATCACCGTGCCGTCTGCATCCTTTGCCACGAGGCTGTACTCGTAATTCTGTGCCGCTAATCCGTCGCGGATGGCAGGTGAGCGAAAGCTGACGCCAGTGATCTGCCAACCCGGTGTGTCTTGTGTGTAGGCGGCCGCGTGTGCGCGGAAGAAATTACCGACACCAAGGTGAAGAATATGCAGCATCAGTCAGCCAAGCCTATACGTGCTGCGGGCCAGATCGGTGGCAAGGAGACGCGCCAGATCACCGGCTGTCGTGGCATCGAAATACCCCCGCTCGATCTGCGCCGCCAAATGTAGCGAAACGGCCCGTCGCCAAAGATCATGCCGCGCAGGGATGGATAAGAAAGCTCGGGTGTCATCATTGAAACCGGCAAGGTTGTAGTAACCTGCTGTCTCCACCACGTGATCCAGATAACGGGCGATGCCCGCAGAGCTGTCATGGAACCACCAGGGCGGGCCAATGCGCAGGCAAGGCCAATGCCCGGCCATGGGTGCCAGTTCACGGGCGTAGGTCGTTTCATCCAACGTGAACAGGATCAGGGTCAGCCTCGGGTCATTGCCAACACGATTGAGCAGGGGTTCGAGACCGCGAACCCAGTCCACGGCAATGGGGATGTCAGCGCCTTTATCCGGCCCGAACTGTTCGAACAGCGCATGGTTCGTGTTGCGCCGACTGCCAGCATGCAACTGCATGACCAGCCCGTCATCCAGCGACATCTGCGCCATCTCAATCAACATGTGACCGTGAAACGCGTCGGCCTGTGACATGTCCCCGGAAACAAGCGCCGAATAAGTATCGGCGGGGTTTTCCAGCCAGAGGGTTTGAGGCATTTCAATCGCGTGATCTGTCGCCGTGGCGCCCATCGCCTTAAATGTAGCACGCTGTACGCGCAGCGCGATCAGGTAGCCATGGTAGGTCGACGTGTCCTGCTTGGTTATTGCGCCCAGTGACATCAGGCCTGATGCCCAACCAGGCGCCCTCGGGTTCAACAGCGTATCTGGCCGGAATGTCGGGACCACGCGCCCGTCCCAATCGCTGTCCTTAATGGTCCGATGATGGGTTAGCGGGTCGAGTGCTGCATCCGTGGTCGCCAGAACCTCGATTCCGAAGCGGTCGAACAGTGCGCGGGGGCGATTGGCCGTGTCCGCCAACCATGCATCAATATGGTCATAGACCGCATCCGCAGTCTGGACATTCAACGACAGATCACAGCCAAGTGTTTCATGCAGCTCATATTCGATCCAAAGCTGGCTTGGCGTGCCCAGAAACAAATGCCAGTGCGCCGCAAAAAGCCGAAAGATCTCTCGCGGATCGCGTTCCTCAACCGGCACACCAACCCCGAGCCTTTCAAGTGGTACACCCTGCGAATAGAGCATCCGAAATACATAGTGATCGGGAATAACCAGCAACTCGGCCGGATCAGCAAAAGGCTTGTCTTCGGCAAACCACGCCGGGTCACAATGACCATGTGGTGATACGATGGGGGCCTGTCGAATCCCGTCGTAAATCCCCGCCGCCTTGCCTGTCAGTTCGAGCGCCATGCCTGCCCCTTTCCTTTTTCCGCAGACTAGCACGAATGCCCCTTGGCGCATGTGCAAAATGCCGCCACTCTACGGTTTGGGAGGACAGCAATGAACGTCTTGATGATCGGGGCCGGTATGGTCGCGCAGACCCATGTTCTGGCCTTGCGCGACAACCACGCGGGTGCGCAATTGATGGGCGTTCTGGGGCGGGATGAAGCGCGCACCGCGGCTTTCTGCACCGAGGCATCAAAGCTTCTGGGATACGAGGTTGCACCGTACACCGATGCGCAAATGGCCTTGGCGGCAAAACCAGACGTGGCCATTATCATCACTCCCCCCGATACTCGGCAGGAATATGCAGTTGCTCTGGCCCAGGCTGGTATTCCCACGCTCATGGAAAAGCCAGTTGAGCGCACGCTGGCCGCAGCCGGCGCAGTGATAGATTGTTATGCGCAAACGGATGTGCCCTTGGGCTTCTATTTTCAACACCGTACTCGGGAGGCCGCACAGATGCTCAAGCAGCGCATTGATGCGGGTGAGCTTGGCGATATTGTTCACGTAGACATGCGTGTCCCGTGGTGGCGCGATCAATCCTATTATGATGCGCCGGGGCGCGGCACCTATGCGCGGGATGGCGGCGGCGTGATGATCAACCAGGCGATACACACGCTTGATCTTGCGCTTTGGTTGGCAGGGCCCGTCGCAAAGCTACAGGCCATGATGCGTACCAGCCCGCTTCACAGAATGGAAGCCGAGGACATTGCCGCTGCATTGCTCACATTCCGCTCGGGCGCCTCTGGTACACTGAATGCCACCACGACCGCCTATCCCGGTGGAGCCGAAAGCATCACGCTGACGACCACAAAAGCCCACGCGCATCTGGAAGGTGACAGTCTACGCATCGATTGGCTGTCAGGCCAGACGGAAACGATTGTCCCGGATGGCGGCGCCGATACAGGCGGGGGCGCTGATCCGATGGCCTTCACCCACGCATGGCATCAGGCGCTGATTGAGGATTTCATCGCGGCCATCGCCGACAAACGGGCACCTCTTGCACCACCCGCCGAAGCCCTGCACGTCCACGCCGTGATCGACGCGATGGAACGCGCGGCTCGCACATCCACCATGATTGAAGTGACACAATGACACTCACCTTCGTCGCCCTCGGGCTGGACCACAGACATATCTACGGCATGACAGAAAACATGCGGGCCATCGGTGCCCGGTGCCTTGGCTTCTGGACCGAAGGCGATCCGCAGCCTTTGGCTGGATATGCAAAGCGGTTCCCCGATTTGAATCGGTTCGACACATTGGAAGCGGCACTGGCTGCCGGGGCTGACCTCGCGTTGGTGTCGAACATCCCCGGTGACCGGGCCGAAGTCGCGATTCAGGCGATGCAGGCCGGACACGATGTCATGACCGACAAACCGGGCTGTACATCGATGGAACAGCTAAAGGCGATCAAGAAATGTGTTGGCGAAACTGGCAGCATCTGGTCCATCAATTTCTCTGAACGGTTCGAAGTACCCTGCGTGACGCTCGCCGATCAGTTGGTCCAGGACGGGGCTATCGGGCGTGTGGTGCACACGACTGGCCTAGGACCGCACCGCCTGAACCGCCCGACGCGTCCTGGCTGGTTCTTTCAGCGGGAACGATACGGTGGCGTTCTGACCGATATTGCGTCGCACCAGATTGACCAGTTTCTACACTTTACAGGCTCGCATCAGGCGCAGGTGACGATGGCGCACGTCGCCAATCATGCAAATCCGGATGATCCCGGTTTGCAGGACTTTGGAGAAGTCGCGCTGCGCTCGGATCACGCATCCGGCTATATCCGCGTGGATTGGTACACGCCGGACGCGTTGCCCAATTGGGGTGACGGGCGGCTGACACTGCTGGGTACCGAAGGGTACATTGAGCTGCGCAAATATGTGGACGTAAACGGGCGCGAAGGGACGGATCACCTTGTCCTGGTCAACGGTGATCGGTGCGAAACCATAGACGCGCGTGACGCTGGACTGCCCTACTTCGAGCGCCTTGCCCATGACATCGCTCACCGAACCGAAACTGCGATGACGCAAGCGCATTGCTTCAAGGTGATGGAGCTTGCTTTGCAGGCACAGGCTATTGCCGAAGGGCGGGTCGCATGATCCGAGTGGCCGTTCTAGGCGGTGGGATCGGTGCGCAGCATCTTGCGGCCTATGATCAACTGGATGAGTTCGTCGTGACGCATCTGGTGGATCAGGACGCCGAACGCAGTGCAGCGCTCTGCGGTGATCGTATAACCCCTCTCTCTTCAATCGAAGATGCGCTGTTTGCGGATGTGGATGTCATCGACATCTGCCTGCCGCCACATCTGCATGCGCCCGTTGCAATTGCCGCGCTCGAGGCAGGCAAGCACGTGATTTGCGAAAAGCCACTGGCTACTTCAT
>NZ_JBYNDP010000030.1:19811-33582 GCF_059783535.1 Tateyamaria sp.
CTCGTCAACCCGATCGAGACCGAAGATACTGCCGCCCTGATCTTTGAGCTGGAAGGCGGCGCTTTGGCGACCAGCAGCATTACCCTCGGCGCTGCATCAGATGAAACCCGCCTGCGGCTGGTGTATGAACACCTGACTGCGACGTCGCATACGAATCCGTATGCTCCCGCTGAAGGCACTTGGCAGTTCCGGGCGCGCGATCCCGAACGGCAGAACGAGGTGGACGCGATATGCAAAGCGACATCGGGTAACATGCCCGGGTTTGCCGGGTTCCTGACAGAGGTGGGGAAGGCTTTGAACAACATGCCGAACACTGCCGTCACTCTGATCGAAGGGGCGGCCTCGATCGAGTTGGTCACGGCGATCTATGCCGCGCATCGTGAGGGAACGCGGATTGCTTTGCCGCTAGAAGCGCGCCATCCAATGCACGGAGGATGGCAACCATGATTGAATGCTGGCGCTGGTTTGGGCCCGATGATCCAACACAATTGTCCGACCTGCCGCAAGTCGGGGCAACCGGCGTCGTCACCGCTTTGCACCAGTTCGCCCCCGGTGTGGAATGGACTGCGCGAGCGATCCAAGATCGGAAGGCGATGATCGAAGCGGCGGGCCTGACATGGGAGGTGGTGGAAAGCCTGCCAGTGTCTGAGACGATCAAGACACAAAGTGCCGACATCGCTACGCATCTGGACAGCTACAAGGCCAGCATGGCCGCGCTTGCGCAGGCTGGCGTTCGCACCATCTGTTACAATTTCATGCCGATCCTCGATTGGACACGCACCCAAACCCATGCCGCACAACCACATGGCGGCACGGCCATGCTGTTCGATCTGGCCGATTTTGCAGCTTTCGATCTGTTCATTCTGAAGCGTCCAAGCGCTTTCGACGACTATTCGGACGCAGTGCAGGCCAGCGCAACCGAAGCCTTTGCCCGGATGGATGACACGGACAAGACGCGGCTCAGCCGCACAGTTATCGCAGGGCTTCCCGGCGCGAATGATGGCTGGACGCTGGATGACGTACATCGACGGTTGTCGACATACGACGCGATAGATGCTGAGAAAATGCGTGGCCACTTGATCGACTTTCTGTCGGAGGTTGCTCCTCTGGCGGATCGGCTTGGCCTGCGTCTTTGCTGTCACCCGGACGATCCGCCGTTTTCACTGCTAGGCCTGCCTCGTGTCATGTCTTCGACCAATGACTATGAAACAGTGCTGCAAGCCGTGAATGTGGACGCAAACGGCGCAACACTGTGTACGGGATCGCTCGGCGTAGCCGAAGCTTTTGATGCCCCCGACTTTGTGCGCCGCCTCGGCCCGCGCATCCACTTCGCACATTTGCGCAATACCAAACGCTTGCCATCCCCGGACCCGGACCGCCCCGGTTTCTTCGAAGCCGCACACCTTGAAGGTGACACTGACATGGTTGCAACGGTTACAGCACTCATGGCGGAAGAAGCACGCCGCCGCTCGGACGGGCGCAGCGACCACGCCATTCCCATGCGCCCGGATCACGGCCAGGAATTGTTGATGGACAGAGAGCGTGACAGCCTGCCGGGCTATCCCCTGATTGGACGGATGCGTGGGCTTGCAGAGTTGCGAGGGATCATGGCCACTGTCGCGGCGGGGCAAGCATGATGCGTATTGGTGTTGCGGGTGTCGGTCTGATTGGGCGTCAGCATTTGGACGCAATCGACCGTGCGCAAGGGGTTACGGTCTCTGCCGTCTTTGATCCCGCGCTGAAGGAAGAGGTGCCTTGGCCAAGAGCAAACAGTCTGTCAGACCTTGCCGCGCAATCCGACGGCGTCATTCTGGCGGTTCCCAATCATCTACACGCCTCAATGGCTCTTGAGCTGATTGAAGCGCACTGTCCGATGCTAATTGAAAAACCCCTGACCGGTACAGCTGCGGAAGGCGGACAAGTTGTTCAGGCCGCCGCGGCCGCCCAAGTGCCTGTCCTCGTTGGCCATCACAGACGCTACAACCCGCTTGTCGCCAAAGCGCACCAAATAATTTCGGCCGGTACCCTCGGAACGGTAACAACGGTGCAGGGCACGTGCTGGTTGCCAAAGCCCGACAGCTACTATGCCCAGGCGTGGCGGCAGGGGGCAGGGGCCGGGCCGCTCTTCATCAACCTGATCCACGACATCGATCTGCTGATGTATCTCTGTGGCCCGATCACCCATGTGCAAGCGATGGAAAGTAATGCGGTGCGCGGGGCCGAAGCCGAGGAGGTGACGGTTGCCACCCTGCGCTTTGCCAACGGCGCGCTGGGCACTGTCAATCTGTCCGACGTGGCCCTTGGGCCATGGAGCTGGGAGCTGACAGCGGGCGAAAACCCGGTCTATCCCAAAACGGATCAATCCAGTTACCTTATTGGTGGGACAAAGGGCGCGCTGTCCTTGCCCAACCTCAGCCTGTGGACGCAAAAGGATGGCCCGGATTGGTGGGCGCCCATGGATCAGACACGGGTGCCTCTGCCCTTGTCGGACCCGTTGAAAGATCAGATTGAGCATTTTGCACAGGTCATCGCAGGAAAGGTTCCACCTCTGGTCAGCGGCGCCGACGGCCTGCGCGCCGTTCAGGCAATCGAAGCGATCAAATCAGCAGCCGGGTCTGGGACGCTAGTCGCGGTCGGCTAAAGGCCTCCGGCTGCTCTACTCACTGGATTGTGCATGACTTGCCGCCTGACCCGCGTTCGGTGCGCCTATATTGCGCTGTACCGCCCGGCCCGCTAGGCAGGGGATCGCAAGACAAAGGCGCAGACCATGACCCAAGCTCCCCTGCCAACCCTCGACCAGATGCGCGTGGCCGTGATTGGGTTGGGCTATGTCGGCCTGCCCCTTGCCGTGGAACTGGGGAAACAACGCCCCACCATCGGCTTTGATCTGAACGCCGAGCGTGTCGCGGGCTTGCAAGACGGGACGGACAGTACTGGCGAGGTGGACGATCTGTGTGCGGCAACCCACCTGACATACACCACCACGCTGTCAGACATCGCAGACTGCAACGTCTACATCGTTGCCGTCCCGACCCCCATCGACAGTCACCGCCAACCCAACCTCGCCCCGTTGCTTGCGGCCTCTCGCACCGTTGGCGAAGTGATCAAGCGCGGCGATATCGTGATCTTCGAAAGCACTGTCTATCCCGGCGCGACAGAGGAAGACTGCCTGCCGGTGGTCGAGGAAGTATCGGGCCTGCGCCTCAACACTGACTTCTATGCGGGCTACAGTCCCGAGCGGATCAACCCCGGCGACAAGGAGCGCCCACTGCCCAAGATCACCAAGGTCACCTCAGGCTCAACGCCCGAGGCGGGGCAGGTGATCGACGCGCTCTACGGTTCCATCATCACGGCTGGCACCCACCTTGCACCGTCCATCCGCGTGGCCGAAGCGGCCAAGGTTATCGAAAACACGCAGCGCGATGTGAATATTGCGCTGATCAACGAGCTTTCGATCGTCTTTTCACACCTCGGCATCGACACGGCCGCCGTGCTGGATGCAGCGGCCACCAAGTGGAATTTCAACCGCTATACGCCCGGACTTGTCGGGGGACACTGTATTGGGGTCGACCCGTATTATCTGATCGACAAATCGATTTCCGCGGGCCACATCCCCGACATCATCCGCATGGCGCGCGAGATCAATGATGGTATGGCGCAGCACGCGGTGTCGCTTTTGGTCAAGGCAATGATCAAGCGCGAGGCGCGCGTTCACGGGGGGCGGGCTCTGATCCTTGGGATCACGTTCAAGCAAAACTGTGCGGACATCCGCAACACCAAGGTTGTTGATATGCTGGCGGAGTTGGAGAGCTACGGGCTGGCCGCAGATATTTACGACCCTTGGGCTGATGCGGACGAAGTCAGGCAAGAGCATGGGCTTGACCTACTGACCAATCTACCAGAACAGGCAGACTACGATGCAGTAATTTTGGCTGTGCCGCACGACGATCTGGTTGGACAAGGGGCGACATCTCTGCGGGCGCTGTTGGCAGAAAAGGGCGTCCTGTTCGACATGAAGGCGGCGTTCGATGCCGCTGACAGCGACCTGCGTCTCTAGCTCACCAATGCCGCGCTGACCATCGCAGCCGCCCGTTCCCCGGTTTCAATCGCGCCTTCGATCAACCCGCCGTTCCGTTGGGAAACCTCAGCGCCGGCAAAGATCAAGCGATCGGCGACGGGGTGCGACAGTGCCGGCGCGCCATATGGCGGGTGTCCATGCGGTGGCGTCTGGTCAAATGGTGTTGCGGTGAAAGGTTCTGCCGCCCAATCCATGATCTCGACCTTCGTTGGTTGAGCCGCCTGTGGTCCAAAAAGCCGGGACAGTTGACCTAGTGACTGCTGCACCAGCATCTCGCGATCCTGCCGTTCATTATACGGAATACCCACGAAGCCAAACAGACCAAAGACGTCGGCCTCGGGGTCAGACTGATCTGCGACTTCAAACAGTGGTCCGATATGGCTGACAGCACCGCCGGACAATCCGGCGTCGCGCCAGAACGGTTTGTCGTAAAGCGCAACAAGCTTGGCATGTGCCGCCATCCATGTGGGCCATTGGGTGAGCGCCTTGGAAACATCCGGGGACCACGCCGGGGTCACGTCCCACGTGGACACAATGGGCCCAGGCACTGCACACGCCACCACGTCCGCGTCCCATGTCGCATTTTCCGTCTTCACATGCGGACGATGCGTCAAGTCGATGGCACGTACCACCTGCCCAAATCGAATGGTGCCTTGGGGCAGGGCGACCGCTAGCTGTTCGGAAAGCCGCTGCGCCCCGCCGCGAATACGTGCGGCATTGCTGTAGCGCCGTGGAAACGCGCCACGCTGTGTTTCCGCCGCTGTTTCAAAGATGAAATCGCCATCTTCATATTGGGCAAGCGTCGTGAGGCCCAATTCCTTCAACAGTGCCACGACCCGCGGCTGATAAGCGGGCCATATCCATGCCGGACCCAGATCAATGCCACCCTGCGCGACGGACATGCTCAAGGCGCGCCCGCCAATGCGATCCCGGGCTTCTAGAACGGTCACATCATGACCGGCCTGACGCAGCCGCAGCGCGGCCGTCAAACCGGCCAACCCCGCGCCAATGACCAGCGCCGTTGTCACCCGTCGACCATCTGGCGCAAGTGGCCGGTCTTGACCCAAAGCCGCGCACCTTCCGATCCTGCGGTCAGGGTGGCTTGGCCGCCGGGGGGCAGGCGCAGCCAATCATGTGCGCCCATGGAGGCGTCACCGTCGGTCAAGGTTCCGTCCAGCACCAACACCTCGGCCCCGTCCTTGGTCTC
The DNA here is from genome assembly GCF_059783535.1 of Tateyamaria sp. NCBI lineage: Bacteria > Pseudomonadati > Pseudomonadota > Alphaproteobacteria > Rhodobacterales > Roseobacteraceae > Tateyamaria > Tateyamaria sp. Next base: position 25,097 of record NZ_JBYNDP010000030.1, read on the forward strand.
CAACACATGGGATGCATCCGGTGCCCAAACCTCCAGGGCCACAAGCTCATTGGCATCTTCGAACAAGGTCGCGGTGGACACGCCATCGCGCGCTGGATCCACTGCGGTTTCCGCCGTGTTCATATCAACGCGGACATGCTGCCGATCTTCGGGATCGAACTGCCAAAGTTTGACAAAGATGGTGGCTCCGGGTGCTGAACTGGGCGTATGGCGCGATGTCGGCGGGTTGCGCACATAGGTGCCCACCGGGAAGTCTCCGGCTTCGTCCTGAAACACACCTTCCAGCACGATGTATTCCTCGCCCCCATCATGGGTATGAGGAGCAAAGGCGCTGCCGGGGGCAAACCGTACAATTGTGGTCGCACGTGCCACCTCGTCCCCAATGCGATCCAACATTTTCCGCTCGACCCCTGCCGAGGGTGAAGCCCGCCAAGGATTATCCGCGTTCAAGATGCGCACGGGCTGCGTGAAATCAGCATTCAGTTCCATACTGGGTCTCCATTGCGGTTACCTTCCACTAGGTAGGTAAGTACATCCATTCTGCAAGAGTTGTAGCTTTATTGATTTCTCATGACAAATAAATATGTTAATTTTGAAACTGACCATTAGGTAGATAAATGGATACACGTAGTGCCTTATTGGACCAGGCTGAAGAGTTTGCGCGTCGGCGTGGGTTTGACGGGTTCAGCTTCGCAGACCTCGCTGACAGCGCGGGTATCCGAAAGGCGTCCGTGCACTACCACTTCCCGGCCAAGGCCGATCTGTCCTTTGCATTGATGGAGCGTTACCGGGCTGTGTTCATGGACAAACTCCGCGCTATCTCGGCAGCAGAACCCATGGCCAGCGCACGCCTGTTGCAGTTCCTGAACCTGTATCGGCAAGCATCTGACGGCGGGCGCAGTCTATGCCTGTGTGTCGCGCTCTCAGTGACACAAACTGCACTGCCTGCGGCAAGTATTGCCGAACTTGCCGCGTTTCACCGCGATGTCACGGCGTGGCTTGAAACGGTGTTCCGCCTTGGGCAGGCTGATGGCAGCCTGCGACATGTGTCCGATCCGCGGGCGGAAGCAGCCGCCGCCATGGCACAGGTCGAAGGGGCACAGATCGTCGCGCGGGCCGCACAAGACGCCAGCCGGTTCGAAGCAGCGATTGCCACATTGATCGCCCGCAGCATCTGAAGGTGACGCGGAAAAATGTGATGTGATCCCAAAACGTTTCTGTGTCAGCCTGACCTGGCATACGGCGATGGATCGACCTGATCGCGCCAACTGGAGGGATAGCATGACTGAAACGCTTGATTGGATCAGGGTTGGGCAAACATCCGACTTGCCTGAAGGGCGGGTTAAGACGGTCACCGCACGCACCGTCTCAATTTGCCTGTCCCATTTCGATGGGCAGTGGGCAGCGATCGACAATCACTGTCCGCATCAGCGTGGGCCGCTGGGCGAAGGATCGATCGAGCGGGGCGAAGGTGGCAAATGCTGGATCCGTTGCCCATGGCATGGGTGGGACTTTGATCCGCTCACAGGCGCCCCTCCCGGCGGGCACGAGGATACGGGGCAGAAACTCTACCCGCTGAAGATTGAAGGGGATGAGATTTTTGTAGGCCTCGAGCCCGAACCGCCGCATGTGCGCACCGTCAGTGATCAGATGGCAGAAAGCATGGTCAATTGGGGCCTGAAGCATGTCTTTGGCATGGTGGGTCACTCGAACCTTGGACTGGCCGACGCGATCCGCATGCGGGTCGAGGCGGGCGAGATGAAATATGTGGGTATCCGTCACGAAGGGGCAGCCGCCTTTGCCGCATCGGCATACGGCAAGCTGACTGGGCATCCGGCAGGGTGTCTGACCATCGCGGGACCGGGGGCGACAAACCTGCTGACCGGTCTGTGGGATGCCAAGGTGGATCGCGCGCCCGTTCTGGCGCTGACCGGTCAGGTGCAAACGCAGGTCTTCGGGCCAGGGGCATTTCAGGACATTGACTTGTCCTCGGCCTTCGACGCCGTCAGCAGGTTCAGCCAGACCGTGCTGAGCACCTCCAAGCACGCCGAACTGGTGTCACTGGCGATGAAGAATGCGCTGGTCGAACGGGATGTGGCGCACCTGATCTTTCCCGATGATATGCAGACAAACCCGTCCGATGCTCCGGCGTCTCAGCCGAACGGACGCATGGGGCGGGCTGTGGTTAAACCATCCGATGCGGATGTAGCCGATGCGTTGAAGCTGCTGAACGCGGCCAAACGCCCGATCTTCGTAATCGGCCATGGCGCATGGGATCATATGGAGGCAATCGCCAATCTCGCTGAAACCCTTGGTGCCCCGGTGCTGACCACGTTCAAGGGTAAGGGACTGCTGCCTGACAGTCACCCCAACGCGGCTGGGGTTTTGGGTCGCTCCGGTACTCCAATTGCCTCCTGGTTCATGAACGAAGCGGACCTGATCTTGACGCTAGGCACGTCCTTCTCGAACCACACAGGTATCGAGCCGTCCAAACCCATCATCCAGGTTGATTTCGAACGGATGCAGCTTGGTAAATTCCACCCCGTCGACCTGCCGATCTGGTCCGAAATCGGTGAGTTCTGCGCGGCCATTGCACCGCAACTGGCACGTCCCGCCGACGCCGATGATCAGGTGACCGAACTTGCCGAACGCTGGGATATCTGGCGCAAGGAGAAACGCAACCGTATGGAGGAGGAGACAGCGAAAGGCATCCACGCCTTCGCGATTTTCGACGCTCTGTCCCGCGTGGCCCCTGCGGATGCCATTATCGCCGTGGATGTTGGCAACAACACCTACTCGTTCGGCCGCTATTTCGAGACCAAGGGTCAGCGCGTTCTGATGTCCGGCTATCTCGGGTCCATCGGCTTCGGTTTCCCGGCGGCGATGGGCGCTTGGGCGGCGACACAGGATTTCGACTGGCTCAAGGGGCACAAGATCATCTCGATCTCTGGCGACGGCGGGTTCGGTCAATACGCGATGGAGCTGACCACCGCTGTCAAATACGGCATGGATATCACGCACGTGCTTTTGCATAACGGCGAGCTGGGGAAGATCACCAAGGAACAGAAGTCAGGTGAATGGCCGGTCTGGGAAACATCCCTGCACAACCCGTCCTTCGCCGCCTTTGCCAAGATTTGCGGGGCACATGGTGAAAAGGTTGTGTCGTCAGACAAGATCGAAGAGGCATTGCAAAAGGCGTTGGACGTCGATGGCCCGGCGCTGGTCGAGATCATGACGGATTCCGAACTGGTTTGACGTGCGGGGCGCACCACAGGTGCGCCTTATGTAGCGGGCAGTGCCCTTAACGATCTGTTCACCAAGTGGACCGCGCGCTGCGCTAACCCATCCCGTTTCACAGTTTCTGCGCTGCGGCGGTGTACGAGGGGTGTACAGGGGGTGCACGCCCGGTGCATCGCCCATCCCCTTGTTTTCATGGTGTTAACCCGTATGTGCCGCTATTCGGCGACAAACCGGTGCACGTACGCTAACCCGTGCGCCCTTCAAAGGCTTTTACAGTGATCCCTTCCGCCTCCAGCGTCCGCCGGACCGAGGCTGCGATCTCGACCGCCTCGGGCGTGTCCCCGTGACAGCAGATCGTATCGATAGGCGTATCAATCCGCTTGCCGGTGTCCGTGATGATAGCTTGCGCCTTCACCATCTCGACCATCCTTTTCCCTGCGATGTCAGCATCATGGATGATGGCCCCCGGCTTGCGCCGGTCCACGAGCGTTGCGTCATCATTGTAGGCGCGGTCGGCAAAAATCTCGCAGGCGAAAGTCGCGCCAATTGACCGTGCTGCACGCTCCTGCGCCGTTGCGGCGAGCACCATGATGATGGCGTCAGGATGCGCGGACAGAGCAGCCTCATAACAGGCACGTGCCATGTCCTCGTTCTCGGACGTCATGTTGCCCAAGGCGCCGTGGAGTTTGATATGGCGCACTTTCGCCCCAAGCGCGTTGGCCATACCCAGCGTCGCCCCGACCTGGCACCGGATGGAATTCTGAAGTGATTTCAGTGGCATATCAATCCGCCGCCGTCCAAATCCTTGAATGTCGGCAAAGCCCGGATGCGACCCGATGCCAACGCCACGTTCCAGCGCAATGCTCATGGTCGCCGCCATCACGTCCGGGTCACCAGCATGCGCCCCGCAGGCGATGTTGGCTGAAGTGACAGTGTTCAATAGGGCCGCGTCGTCACCCATTTTCCAAGGGCCAAAGCTTTCGCCCATATCGGCATTCAGATCGACTTCCATATCCTTATCCTTTGTCCAATGGGGCATCCGTGGCGGACACCACGCCGCCGATCAACTGGTAACTGAGCAAGTCCTGCAATGTCGCCGGATCGCGCACTAAGGGGGTCACGGCCTTGGGCAATGCAGCCCAAGCGGCCCGTGCGCGCGCTTCGATTGCAGCACCCTCTTCAAGGCTCACAAACTGGAACCGCAAGGCCGCGCCTGCAGGGGCTTGGGCTACGCGCGGCAGATCGCAGGGAAGGACGGTCCCGATACGCGGATAGCCCCCCGTCGTCTGGCTTTCCGCCATCAGGACAAACGGAGTGCCGTCACCCGTGATCTGAATGTCGCCCGGCACGATGACTTCGCTGACAATGCTCAATGCCCTGGGTGTGGCGAACCCGTCGCCATCGCTGTCCATTCGAATACCTTGGCGATTGGCGCGTGGGTCACGGCGAAACGTGGTCGCTTCGAAGCTCTCTCGCGTTTCCTTCGCAAAATCAGAAGTTTGCATGCTGGGAACGATGCGAACTGCCCCGCCATCAAAGCGGGCATCGCGAGGAAGTTTAAGACCAACGTCACCATCGCGATCTGCACCAATGGGCAGTGCGTCATCCGCAGCGATAAGGTTTCCCAAGCCACAGGATTGGTGTGTCGCACGTGACCCCAGCATTTGTTCAGTGGCAAATCCCCCGCCGACATGCACGTACCCATAGGTCCCGGTTCGTGTCGGGCCGATGGTCAGTACGCTTGCCTTTGCAAGTGCATGGCTGGCGTTCCATGCCACCGCAGCCCCGTCAATATGGGCCGTCATCTCAGCCCCTGTCAGCGCAATGCGCATGTCCTCGGTTGCCTCGAACGTGCCACCTGTACCGACCATCTCTACAACGGCAAGCTCGGGGCTTTGGCGCAGCAGCGCAGCACCCTCATGTACGGCCAACCTGTCTGCAGCACCGCCTCGTGTCAGCCCCTTTGACAGAAACCCGGTGCGGCCAAGATCCTGTACCGCAACGCCGGGGCCAGCTTGTCGGACATGCAGCACACCCACTATGCCAACTCCGTCCGGGTCGCCCCGCCTGATCCGTCCGTTACGGTGTCTTCAATGCGGGACAGCTCGGCGGCTGAAATATCCGTAAACTGGATTTCGTCTCCGGGAGCCAAGGGAAAGGGCGTCTCCCCGCGGGGACGGAAACATGCAAAGGCCGATTGCCCAACATGTCGCCACCCCGTCGGTGTGTCCTTGGCAAACAGGCATATCTGGCGGACCGCCGCCACCAGCGCTCCGGCAGGGACATTCAATGTTAATTCCTTTTGTCGCGGAATGTTCCACGCTTCGCCCAACGTGCCGAGATAAGGCTGGCCCGGAGCGAACCCGAGCGTCAGGACACGCAACCGGGTGGAGGTCAGGTCGCGCAATGCATCCTTCGCGCTTAGGCCGGCTGCTTCTGCCGCCTCGTCAAACTGCGGCGCACGCACGCCGCCAAACACCGCCGGAATGGTCCACAAGGCGCGTCCTTCGGGCAAGGATGCCGCGAACCAAGCCCGCGTGGCCAGAATGCTCTGTAGTCTATCTGAGATTGCTTCGAACCCGTACTCAGCTAAGTCAACTCGAAAGAAGGCCGACACCAGCGTGCTACTGCTTTCGGATACTTCGGACCAACCCTGCTCCTCTACCGCACTGCGAAAGGCGATGGCCGCGCGATTGGCCTCATCCGTTGCCGTGTCTCCAAAGGTCACAAGCACTCCATCAAGCCCGACGGAACGGACTTTGGGACTGTATGCGCTTAGGGTTGCCATAGTGCGCACGTTAGAGGCTTGAGCCTTGGGCGCAACGCTAAAGCGCCGTGCGAAGCCAGCCGTCGTCAAAGGCAATCTGACTGACACCAGCCAACTTGATAACACGGTCCAGCTCTGCCTCGAACGCGGCTTGCCGCCCCTTGCCCCAACGCACCTTGCGCTCCGGCCACAACGCACGCACGCGCAAGACATCGTCGGCACGATGGGCTTTCATATCGACCCGACCCACAATGCGATCACCCTCCATCAGCGGAAAGACATAGTAGCCATAGGTCCGCTTGGGTTCAGGCACAAAGATCTCGATCCGGTATGCGAAACCGAACAGACGCTCAGCCCGTTTGCGATCGCGTAGGGCCGGATCAAACGGACTGAGGACGCGCAGCCGGGACGTCGGAACCTGTTCCAAGGATGGATCGTCCAGCAATGTGGGCCACGCATATGCGGGACGAGTTGACCCGTCCGCGCCCGTCACGTGCACTTGCATAATCCGCCCGGAAGCAAGCGCTGATACACACCAGTCCTTTGCCTCTGCCGGGCTGATGTGATCCCAGAACGCGGCCAACTCACCATGCGTGGCAAAACCCAGCCGGTCCAAAGCCTCGCGGCAACACCAGTCGATGGTTTCCTCGATATCCGGGGCGTTTCCGATGGTATGGGCATCAAGTACCCGTTCCGTCAGATCGTAGTACTTCTGAAAGCCCTCGCGCTTGACGACTTGCAAGGCCCCGCTGCGCCAAAGGTATTCAAGGGCTGTCTTGGACGGGTGCCAATCCCACCAGCCGCCCGATCCACGTTTCTCGCCATCGCCCACGTCGCCAGAACAGCAAGGGCCGTGCTGTCGGATCTGGTCCAGAACGGGTTGAAATTTTTTCTCGAACCCATCGCGCCGCCATTCGCTCCACCGTTCGCGCAGCCGGGCGGTGTCCCGTTCGCGGCGCAGATGCCAGTAGGGATAGAACGACGCTGGGATGACTGCTGCGTCATGTGTCCAATGTTCGAACAGGCTGCGGTCGCGTTCATAAAGGTTCTTCAAGTTCTTGGGGCGATACCTCGGCTTGCGCGAAAACAGGATGAGATCATGCGCGCGGGCAACGGTGTTGATACTGTCGAGCTGGACAAATCCAAGCCGCGTGATCAGGTCGTGCAGGGCCGTCCCGTGCGCCGGTCCACCTGGTGTCTCTGAAAGGGCATGACGATCCAAAAAGACGCGCCGTGCCTGCGTGTTGGTCAGCGTGAACGGCGTCACGTCCGCAATGCGCGGCGCAGTGTGTCGCCGTAGGAAATGGTTGGCGTCAGCGTGATGTGCTTGGGTGCAGGAGCGGCGCCTTCGGCATTCCGATCACGAATGATCTCGGCAGCGGCACGGCCAATTTCCAGTCGGCAGGCATCAGTGGTTGCCAATTGGCGCGGAAGTCCTTGCAACAACTCTACACCGTTGAACCCTGCCAGGCCAATCTGCCCGGGCACGTCGATCCCTTCGTCCAACAGGTAAAGCAGTCCGCCAGCCCCAATCATGTCGTTAGAATAGTAAAGGAAATCGAGGTCCGGGTTCGCGTCCAACATGGTTTTGGTCATCTCGCGACCCTTGGCCAAGGCAGACCCACCTTCGTAAAAGTCGCGGGCTTCAATCTCGATCCCTGCTTTGGCGAGGCCCTCGGTGAGCCCTTCAAACCTTTTGCGCGCGCGGTGGTCGCGCGGCATGGATGTGCCCATGAAGCCGATGCGAGAATACCCCTGTTTAAGGATGGCTTTGGCGATATCCAACCCGGCCTGCCGGTGCGAAATGCCCACCATGTTGTCAACCGGGTTACCATCGGTGTCCATGATCTCGACCACCGGGATACCGGCATTGCGCAGCATGGCTTGCGCTGCATCCGAGTGCTCTAACCCTGCAATGATCACACCCGATGGACGCCACGACAGCATCTCGTACAGCACGCGCTCTTCCTTGTCGCGCATGTAGTCGGTGACGCCGAACACGGGCTGCAACGGAGTGTCTTCCAGGACCTGGTTGATGCCCGTCAAAACTTCGGGAAAAACCATGTTGCTGAGCGAGGGGATAATGACCGCTACGAGGTTGACGTGCTGAGAGGCCAACGATCCTGCGATCTGATTTGGGACGTAGCCAAGTCTCTTCGCCGCCTCGAGCACTTTTTTCCGTGTCGTTTCAGACACATCGCCCCTGTTGCGCAACACACGGCTGACGGTCATCTCGGACACGCCGGACGCAGCGGATACGTCGCGCAGCGTCAGCGGGCGGGCAGGGCGATCAGTCAAGGACAGTCCTTTCTATACTTCCCTTGAGTTACCTTCAAACCTGAACAAGATTCAAGCATTTGGGCAATCCTACACCTTCCTGCTAGCCGATGAAGCGGGCCAATACACTGCGAACGGTTGGAAGCTTGTCTAGCCCCCTGTTACTGGGCCACTGATCTGGCTTTCTCTAATAGGGTTTCCG
>NZ_JBYNDP010000031.1:0-33205 GCF_059783535.1 Tateyamaria sp.
CGGTCAAAGGGTCTGATTGGCTGGGCGACACGGACGCGATGGAATACCTCGCCCGTGAAGCACCCAAGGCAGTCTATGAACTCGAACACTACGGCGTGCCGTTCTCGCGTACCGAAGAGGGCAAGATTTACCAGCGCCCCTTCGGCGGCCACACCACGGAATTTGGTGAAGGTCCCCCTGTGCAGCGCACCTGCGCCGCCGCCGACCGGACCGGCCACGCGATCCTGCACACGCTTTATGGCCAAAGCCTCAAGAACAACGCGGAATTCTACATCGAATATTTCGCAATCGACCTCATCATGTCCGATGATGGCGTGTGCCAAGGCGTGCTGTGCTGGAAGCTGGATGACGGCACCATGCACCTGTTTGCGGCCAAGATGGTTGTTCTGGCCACAGGCGGATATGGCCGCGCCTATTTCTCGGCCACGTCTGCTCACACCTGCACCGGCGACGGTGGTGGTATGACGGCGCGCGCTGGACTTCCGCTGCAGGACATGGAGTTCGTGCAATTCCACCCCACGGGCATCTACGGCTCAGGCTGCCTGATCACCGAAGGGGCACGGGGTGAGGGCGGCTATCTCACTAACTCCGAGGGCGAGCGCTTCATGGAACGCTACGCGCCGACCTACAAAGACCTCGCATCGCGTGACGTGGTCAGCCGCTGTATGACCATGGAAATCCGCGAAGGGCGCGGCGTTGGCGCCGAGGGCGACCACATCCACCTGCACCTCAACCACCTGCCGCCGGAAACACTGGCCGAGCGTCTGCCGGGCATCTCGGAAAGCGCGCGCATCTTCGCAGGCGTTGACCTGACCAAGGAACCGATCCCGGTTCTGCCCACCGTGCACTACAACATGGGCGGCATCCCCACGAATTACTGGGGTGAGGTTCTCGCACCCACGAAAGACAACCCGGACAATGTGTCTCCCGGCCTGATGGCTGTGGGCGAAGCGGGTTGTGCCTCGGTGCACGGCGCAAACCGTCTGGGATCCAACTCGCTGATCGATCTCGTGGTGTTCGGTCGAGCCGCTGCCATCCGCGCCAAGGATGTGGTGGATGCGGACGCGCCCGTGCCCACCCCCAGCAAACGTTCGGTCGAGGCTGCGTTCAGCCGCTTCGACGGGCTGCGCTATGCCAAGGGCCACGTTCCGACAGCAGAACTGCGGCTCGAAATGCAGCGTACGATGCAGCAGGACGCGGCAGTATTCCGCACAGACAAGACACTGGCCGAGGGCGAAGAAAAGATGAAAGGCGTGGCCGAGAAGATCAGCGACTTGCAGGTTACCGACACGTCACTTGTCTGGAACTCGGACCTGATGGAGACGCTGGAGCTAACCAACCTGATGCCCAACGCGGTTGCCACGATCACGGCAGCAGCAGCACGCAAGGAAAGCCGCGGCGCCCACGCGCACGAGGATTATCCTGATCGCGATGACGAAAACTGGCGCAAACACTCGCTTGTCTGGTTCAAGGGCAACGCGGCCTCGCTGGGCTATCGCGGCGTGCACCTGCAACCGCTAACCAGCCACAACGATGGCGGCATCGACCTCAAGAAAATCGCGCCCAAGGCGCGGGTCTACTAAGCCCAGCATGAGCCAAGCAGTGCGCAGCACGGATGATGTGGCACTCGTCCCCGGACGGGTGCTGCGCGTCTATGGTATGCGGCGCTCGGGCAATCATGCACTCATAGACTGGATCATGCGGAACACCAGCGGCGGCGGGCTGTTCCTGAACAATTGCAAACCAGGCCGCGACCCGCTGGAAACAACGCGCGCTGTCACTGCCTATCGCGACGGGTCCAAGCTGGACATGCCGGGTCGGAGCGCCAGGATTGCAGCCGCCGGTAATGCGCCCACTGCGCTTGTGTCCTACGAGGACCGCATCCCACCACTTGAGCGACAACCGCTTTATGCTGCGCCCGAAACATGCGTGATCATCTACCGCAGTTTCCTTCATTGGGCCGCGTCTCTCTTGCGCAAGATTCAGGGCAATCCGGGCTACGGACCGGTTGAACGGATGCGGATCATGATGAACGCAGTCGCCACATACGGCAAAATGCTTGACCGGGTGCAGGACGATGACACCGTGGCGTTGCTCTATGACCGGTGGAATGCGGATGACAGCTACCGTGCCGACATGGCGGCGCTCCTTGATCTACCCGGGCGTGATCTGGGCAAGGGGGAGGTCCAAAGCTACGGTGGCGGCTCATCTTTCCAGGGTAAATCGGCGACCCCCGAAACGCTCAAGACGGATCAGCGTGCGGCACAGATGGCTGATGATCTTGAGTATCAGCTGATCCTGTGGACCGCTGCCCGCGATCCCCATTTCATCGCGCGGCTGGCCGAAATGTTCCCCGAAGACGCACTGCGCCTGTCCGACCTCTTGCGCACCGCCAAAGCCGAGGTAGTCCTGCCATGATCCGTGCCGCAGCCCTTGTCGCTCTGCTGACGCTTACGGCTTGCGAAGAAACCACGCAAGCGGTCGACAACGTTGCGCGCCGCAGCGCCAAGGCTGCTGTGTCGGAAACCATCGTCACCCGCTTCCCGGCCGTGCCGAAACAGGCGGTCACGCCCTTTACAGACTGCATCATCGACAACGCGTCAGCGCGTGAGATCGGTGAATTCGCCAAGGACGCCGTGATTGGCGTTTCCGAAACAACCGCTGCTTTGGTACGATCCGTGCTGGAGCGGCAGCAGACACAACAGTGCATCGTCGGGGCAGGTCTCTCTGTTCTGACCGCGTGAAAGGAGAACCGCAATGGTCCAACTGACGCTTCCCAAGAACTCTCGCATGACGACAGGCAAGACATGGCCCAAGCCCGAAGGCGCTACGAACGTGCGTAAGTTCAGCATCTACCGCTGGAACCCCGATGACGGGAAAAACCCGCAGGTGGATACCTATTTCGTCGATATGGACACCTGCGGCCCGATGATCCTGGACGCGCTGATCAAGATCAAGAACGAGATTGATCCGACCCTGACCTTCCGCCGCTCCTGCCGCGAGGGGATCTGCGGATCCTGTGCGATGAACATCGATGGCATCAATACGCTCGCCTGCATTTACGGCATGGACGAAGTGAAGGGCGACGTCAAAATCTATCCGCTGCCGCACATGCCCGTGGTCAAAGACCTGATCCCGGACCTCACCCATTTCTATGCCCAGCACGCGTCGATCATGCCGTGGCTGGAAACCAAGACCAACCGCCCCGCGAAAGAGTGGAAGCAGTCCATCGAAGACCGCAAGAAACTGGACGGCCTTTATGAATGCGTTATGTGCGCCTCCTGCTCGACGGCATGCCCAAGCTACTGGTGGAATGGTGATCGCTACCTCGGGCCAGCAGCACTGCTGCATGCGTACCGCTGGATCATCGATAGCCGGGACGAGGCGACAGGCGAACGGCTCGACGATCTTGAGGATCCGTTCAAGCTCTACCGTTGCCACACGATCATGAACTGCGCCAAGACATGCCCCAAGGGCCTGAACCCGGCAGAGGCGATTGCCAACATCAAAAAGATGATGGTCGAACGTACCGTCTGATGCAGGCATGAGCGACGTCTGGGCGGCCCTTCTGCTGGCAACACTTGCAGGCGGGTCGATCCCGCTGGGTGCCTGGATTGCGACATTCAACGCCGCCTGGCCCAACTGGCTCAAGACCGAAGCACGCCACGGCGTGATTGCATTCGGGGCAGGTGCGCTTTTGGCCGCCGTCGCCTTGGTGCTGGTCCCCGAGGGCACCGAACGACTTGGGCCAGGTGCTGCCCTTGGCTGGTTCTTTGCCGGCGGTGTTGTCTTTGCCATGATTGACCGTGCGCTGTCGCGGGCAGGGGGCAAATTCGCACAGTTTCTTGCCATGATGATGGACTACCTGCCCGAGGCAATGGCGCTCGGCGCCCTGATCTCGGGCGATCTTGGCACGGCGCTTCTGGTGGCGGGCCTCATTGCGCTGCAGAACCTGCCCGAAGGCTTCAATGCCATGCGCGAATTGTCGGAAGATGGCCCCGCACCGCTTTGGCTTTTTGTGCTCATGGTCCCGCTTGGTCCACTGGCAGCCTGGATCGGAGTGTCTCTGCCCCCGACGCAAGAGCATGTGATCGGTGCGGTTATGATGCTGGCCTCGGGTGGGATACTTTTCCTGATGTTCCAGGATATTGCACCACAGGTGCCATTGAAAAACGCGCATCTGCCGACTCTGGGCGCTGTGTGCGGCTTTGGCCTTGGATTGGCCGGCGACCTGCTGATTTAGCCCATCGAACGCAGCATATCTTGCCTTCGGATACCCCAGGCTGCCGCTGAAGGCAGATTTGTGATACCCTGCGTCCAATCAAACGGGGGGTGGACATGTCGGGTATCACCATTCTCATCGGCACGACCAAGGGTGCGTTTCTTTTGCACAGTGCCACGCGCGACACCTGGAAACTGACGGGACCACATTGCGACGGTTGGGCCATCAACCATGTGATTGGTGATGCAAAGACAGGCAATATCTGGGCCGGTGGTGGCAACGCCTTCAGCGGTGCCGGGGTCTGGCGGTCTGACGATGGCGGCGCAACATGGCAGCTGTCCAAACTCTCGAAAGGCGAGATGGACAGCTGGGCCGAAAACAATCCGGAAGATGCGGCGCTTTTCGGCTGGACGGCACACGAAACCAGTTTTGACGGGGATGTCACCGCGATCTGGTCACTGTCACTGGCCAACGGTCGGCTTATGGCGGGTGGCAATCCGGGCCGCCTTTATGAAAGTGCGGATGGGGGGCAGAACTGGACCCGCAACGATGCGCTCAGCGACCATGACACGCGCGACAGCTGGAACCCCGGTGGCGCAGGGTTGGTCCTGCACACGATTGTTCGCGACCCCAAGGATGACGCCAAGATGTGGGTGGGGATCTCTGCGGCGGGCGTTTTTGCGACCGAGGATGGTGGCACCACGTGGGACCGCCGCAACCGGCTCTCCAATGCAGAAAGCTGCGGCCACCATGCACATCCGGCCGCACCCCGCGATGGAGAAACAGGGCATTGCGTTCACAACATTGTTCGCGCCAGTACCGATGTGCTCTATCAACAAAACCACCACGGGGTCTGGCGGTCGTCTGATGACGGCCGCAGTTGGGAGGATATCACCGAAGGACTGCCCTCGACCTTCGGGTTTCCCATCGCCGTACACCCCCACAAGCCACAGATGATCTGGACCCTGCCGCTCAACGGTGACAGCGACGGGCGCTATCCCCCTGACGCCAGCGCCGCTGTCTGGCGGTCAGAGAATGGCGGTGACACCTGGGCAGACCAGCGAAACGGATTGCCGCAGGACACCTGCTTTTTCACCGTGTTGCGGCAGGCCATGGCGACCGATCAGCAGACGCAAGCGGGGGTGTACTTTGGCACAAACTCCGGCTCGGTCTTTGCATCACGGGACGAAGGTGAGACATGGGATGAAGTTGCCCGGCATCTGCCCACAATCCTCTCGGTCGAGGTGATGGACCGTATCTGACACTTGCACCCAACGTGCGGGCAGTTAGGCTGCGCGCATGACCGATGCCCCTGACTATGCTGACGCCCACCGCGCCATCCCGCCGGTGATCTGCTACCCGCCCGAAACACTGCCCAAACCGGATATGGAGCGCTACGCCCGCGCCCGTGATGGCATGACCAAACTGTCCGAAACCATTGCCGCCCCACGCGAGGCGGCAACGTTCAAGGTGCCTGCGGGTCACATCTTTCGCATCTCATCTGTCGAAGGGCCGCAGGTTGGCGACTTGAACCTGTGGAACGCAAACGACCTGTCCGAACGGTTCTACTCTGGCAAGACACGGGCCTTGCACGGCACCCATGTGGACACGGGCGACCGGCTCTGGACCAGCTTTCCTACCCTGCGCCCGATGGCCACGATCATCCATGACACGCTCGGCTGGTACGGGTTTGATGAATTTGGGGGTGGTGTGCACGACGTGATCGGTACGCGGTGTGACCCCTATACAGGCAATCTCTTGCAGGGTGGTCACTACCATCACTGCTGCCATTCAAACCTGACCCGCGCACTCGCCGACCATACCGGAATGTCGCTGGTCGAGGCCGAGCCGCATGTGCACGACGTCATGAACGTCTTCATGTGCACCGGCTTCACCCGCGACACCGGTCAGTACTTCATGAAGGCGTCACCGGTCCGCCCCGGCGACCACATCGACTTCTTTGCCGAGATCGATCTTCTGGGCGCACTCAGCGCCTGTCCGGGCGGCGATTGCGGGTCCGAACATTCCTCGGACACTGCGCCCTGCTTCCCGCTCAAAATTGAAGTGTTCGCCCCTGCTCCCGGTACGCTCGATGGCTGGCAAAGCCCACCTCTCAACGGCTACGACCGCAGCCATGGGCGGTGACGGCGCAGTCATCCTTCGTTAAGGGGCAGGGATTAGAGTCCTAACAAATGCCTACCCAACCGTGACGGTGGGGGTGCACAGGGGGTGTACAGATGCTGCATGCGGGGTGACATGCCTGTGCCACCCCTAATGGATTGGAAAATAGAGCTAAATTCGCGTCGCGTTAGGTAAAAGCAGCTTCCAACGCAATTTCCACCATATCCCCAAAGGTCTTTTCGCGGTCCTCCGACGGCAGCGCCTCGCCCGTCTGCAAGTGGTCGCTGACAGTCAGAACAGCCAGTGCCCGGCGCCGATGGCGTGCCGCCAAGGTGTAAAGCTCCGCCGCTTCCATCTCGACGGCAAGGATCCCATGGCGAACCATCTGTTCATCCAGGTCAGCCCGCTCGGCGTAGAACACGTCGGAGGAATAGATACCGCCCACATGTGTTTTGGTGCCCTTGGCCTCGGCTGCATTTACGGCTGCCGCCAACAGGCCATAGTCGGCACAGGGGGCATAGTTGATCTCTTTGAAAAAGCTCGAAGACGGTGACGTGATGGTGGTCGATGTCATCGCAATGATGACGTCCCGGATACCCACATAAGGCTGCATGCCCCCACAAGACCCAATACGGATCAGCGTCTGGGCGCCATAAGTGGTGATCAGTTCGTTGGCATAGATTGACAAGGACGGCATGCCCATGCCCGACCCCTGAATGGTGACCCTGTTGCCCTTCCACATCCCGGTAAAACCAAGCATGCCACGCACTTCGTTGACCAGCTCGGCGTTTTCCAGAAACGTCTCAGCCGCCCATTTCGCGCGGTAAGGATCGCCGGGCATCAGCACGGTTTCGGCAATCTGGCCCGGTGCGGCACCGATATGAACGGTCATGGTCAACTCCTTCGTCTGGGAACAAGCATTGCAGTACGCGCTTTCAGCGCAAAGGAAAATAGCACGCACGACAACGGCGCAGATTTGCGCATGGATAGCGCGTCAAAAAAAAGTAAAGACTGCCTGAATCAAAAAGGCCACGCTCCCTTCGCAACAGGAACGTGGCCTTTCTTGATTTGGCGGGCGGTCAGATTTTCATCTTTTCCGCTGGTGTGCCTGCTTCCACGGCGGCCTTGAACCAGTTGGGTTGACGCCCTTTGCCGGTCCACGTTTGCCCAGGGTTTTCAGGGTTCATGTATTTCGGTTCGGCACTGGACGCTTTCGCGCCTCCCCGACCCGATTTTTTACTCGTCAACTCGTCCAGCGAAAAACCATATTCTGCTGCCGCTTTTTGGGCCGCGGCCAAAGCATCCTGACGCTCTGATTTGCGACGTTGCACAATTGCTTCGTCCAGGTCAGCGCGTAGTGCTTCAAGTTCCTTGCGGCTCATCTTGTCGAGTTTGATTGCCATTTTTTGTCCAGTTATTTTTGAGATTGCACACTCTATTTGGTGAAATCGTAGGAAAATCAAGAGGCTGACTGATCGTAATTGTGTCAGCGGCGAGGATTTGCCCGCCATGCTAGTTTCTTTCGACTGCCGGTGGAAAAAGGCTTGGTGAATCGATCACACTAGAATTAAGGTTCCCGCAAGACGGGAGGCCTGCATGGCGGACAATACGGACAAGGCCATTGAGGCAGCGGTGGATGTTGCCAAATCCTATTCCGATTTGGCGCAATCAATGTCGTTGGCGCTATTGGATGCAAGTGCCGCCCAGCAAAAGGCACAGCACGAAAACATGATTGAAACCGCGGAACTGTGCGCGCGCATTTTAATGAATGATTGATCCGGTTTTGGGCCGGGTTGATTGGCTCCACATAGACAGAGGGTGATATGGCTGAAGAAACAGCCGTGAATGATTAGGTCACGGATGCAGTGGCCCGAACATCGGTGGCCAACTTTGGCACCGCACAACAAATCGGATTAGCCGTTGTGCAGCAGTGCTATGCTCAGGCGATGGCGTTCTGCACGCAGAACGCAGTCGTCCAACAACGGCAGGTACTGCTTATGGCCGATACTTCGCTGTCCACGGCCTTGGTGTCTGTCGCGGGCAACAAAAGGCCGTAGCGTATGGCACAAAACCCAAGCCCGAAGAAAGATGCTTCCGCGGGTTCAGCGGACGCGGAAGACATGCAACCTCAAGACAGCAGTCAGTTTGGGCTGACCATCCGCAAGAGGCGTTGAACACGTTGAATGCGCAGGCAGATACTTCGAAATCAGCAAGTTCCGTCAATGCCCAGATCGAGGCAAAGGTTGCCTTGCTGAACAAGCAAATCACTGAAAACCCCGGCGAACTTGCGCGCGTTGGGCTCGAGCTTGCGACATTGCAATCGCTGTCCATCGCGGTACAGGACGCCGTGGATCACGTGCGACGAATGCAGGTGCTGGCCGAAGCAACGCTGACGCCGGCTGTCATGCCGGGGCAAGCAAGGAGGACACTGCCACAGCGTCCATCACTCAGTCTGGGGTCGATACAGAGTTGCAGACCCTACAGCGGGCGGCCGACCTTGCTCAGGCAGCATCGGTTTCGAAAAAGACGTAGTGACGGCTATTCTGCCGCCACAGCCTTTGGATCCGCCAGTGTCACGATGTCCTGCATGATCGTGTTCAGTTCGAAGTCTTTGGGTGTATAGACCCGGGCCACACCCATGGCGCGCAGGCGATCCGCGTCGTCATCGGGAATGATGCCGCCGACGATCACCGGGACATGGCCCAGCCCCGCAGCCCGCATGCGCTGCATCAGGTCTTCGACCAGGGGGATATGACTGCCGGACAGGATCGACAGGCCGACAACATGCGCCTCGTCCTCCAGGGCAGCGGTCACTATCTCCTCCGGTGTCAGCCGGATCCCTTCATAGGCAATGTCTATCCCGCAATCCCGGGCGCGCACAGCAATCTGTTCTGCGCCGTTCGAATGGCCGTCAAGGCCCGGCTTGCCAACAAGGAATTTCAAACGGCGGCCCAAGCGGTCGCTCACGGCGTCCACCGCATCGCGCAGATCATCCAGACCCTCGGTCATGTTCGACCGACCTGACGACACGCCGGTCGGCCCGCGATATTCGCCGTGCACCGCACGCATCTGTGCCGCCCATTCACCCGTGGTGACGCCGACCTTGGCGCAGGCAATCGAAGCGGGCATGACATTCTTGCCTGCCTTCGCCGCAGCGCGCAGCTCATCCAGAGCAGCCTTGACCTCAGAATCGTCCCGGTCTGCGCGCCATGCGTTCAAACGGTCAATCTGATCTTGCTCGACCGCAGGATCGACAACCATGATCCCACCATCGCCAGTCATCAACGGAGACTGTTCCCCGGCCTGATACTTGTTCACACCAACCACAACCGTCTCGCCCTTTTCGATCCGGTTCAGGCGCTCAGCATTAGATTGCACCAATTGGGCTTTCATATAGTCGATGGCCGCAATGGCGCCGCCCATCGCATCAAGGTTTTCCAATTCGTGACGGGCACCTGCTTTCAATTCCTCGACCTTGGCGTCAACGGCCGGGTTGCCGTCAAACAGATCGTCATATTCCAGCAGGTCGGTTTCAAAGGCCATGATCTGCTGCATCCGCATGGACCATTGCTGGTCCCAGGGGCGGGGCAGGCCGAGCGCTTCGTTCCACGCCGGCAATTGCACTGCGCGGGCCCGCGCCTTTTTTGACAGTGTCACGGCAAGCATTTCGATCAGAATGCGGTAGACGTTGTTTTCCGGCTGCTGTTCCGTCAGGCCAAGTGAATTGACCTGCACCCCGTAACGGAAGCGGCGGAATTTCGGGTCGGTCACGCCATAGCGCTTCTCGCATATCTCGTCCCACAGATCGACAAAGGCGCGCATTTTGCACATCTCGGTGACGAAACGGATGCCAGCATTCACAAAGAAGGAAATGCGCCCGACCACGGCCGGAAAATCAGCCGGATCGATACGCGGTTTCAATTCGTCCAGAACGGCTGTTGCCGTGGCAAGGGCAAATGCCAACTCTTGCTCGGGCGTCGCGCCCGCCTCTTGCAGGTGATAGGAACACACGTTCATCGGGTTCCATTTCGGCACGCTGGTGTAGCAATACTCGGCCACATCCGCGATCATCTTGAGCGACGGTTTCGGCGGGCAGATATAGGTGCCTCGGCTCAGGTATTCCTTGATCAGATCGTTCTGCACAGTGCCCTGCAGCTTGGACACATCCGCGCCCTGCTCCTCGGCCACGGCGATGTAAAGCGACAGCAGCCATGGCGCGGTCGCATTGATCGTCATGGACGTGTTCATTTGCTCCAGCGGGATTTGGTCGAACAGCGTGCGCATGTCGCCCAGATGCGCAACGGGCACGCCCACCTTGCCAACCTCGCCACGCGCCAAAACATGGTCGCTGTCATACCCTGTTTGTGTTGGCAGGTCGAAAGCCACGGAAAGACCGGTTTGACCTTTGGCCAGGTTCGATCGGTATAGGGCATTGGATGCGGCGGCGGTCGAGTGTCCGGCGTAGGTGCGGATCAACCAAGGGCGGTCTTTCTGTGCAGGCTGCGACATGGCGTACTCTCCCGTGAATCGGCTGGGTAACAAAATTTCGTATGGTGTGAGGTATAGGTAATTTTGTGGCGCAGTCAATCCGCTGCGTTGCGGCATTTTCTGCGTTGCGGCCAGACGGCTACGACAAACATCAGCCATCCCAGAACCCCGACGCTGTGGGCTGACAAGGTTACGGGTCCGGTAAAGGTCAGTAGCGCCAGTATCTCTTCCGGCGGAGGCGGCGCCTTGATCACGGATTGCGCTGGCAACCCGTCAAAAATCATCCGGTAATAGGTGTAGTAACCTTGTGGTGATGCCCAAACAAAGGTGATGAAGGCAACCAACCACACAGGCACACGGATGATGAGTGGACGGCGCAACACCAGCAGGCGTGTAAATCCAAGGGCCGCGACGGCAAACAGCAAGGATACGACGGCCAGGCCGATCTGACCCCAAACGGTCAGGGTATAGAAGGAATCTCCATCATACATTCGGCCACTTTCAGTCGCGGATAGAGGAAAGACCAGCCCATTTTGCTTGCTCCTGCCCCATACGCCTGCGAGGGTCCACCCGATGATGAGATCGGTTGAACTCCCCCTCTGGCTTTTTGTGCTGATCGTGTTGTTCGCGGCCGTGACCTTTGCTTCGCATTTCCTGTTCCCGTCGGTGCGCTGGTTCTTTCGGAGGCGGCTGGAACGGGCGGTGAGCCGACTGAACGAACGGCTGACGCGACCCATCGAACCTTTCAAGCTGGCCCGTCGGCACGACATGATCCAGCGCCTGATCTATGATCCAGAAGTGACTGAAGCGATCGTTCAGCACGCCAGCGAAAACAACGTGCCGGAAAACGTGGCCTTTGAACAAGCGCGCCGCTACGCCCGCGAAATCGTGCCCAGCTTTTCCGCGTTTGCCTATTTCAGCTTCGGTGCGCGTGTGGCGCGGTGGTTGGCCACGGCGCTTTATGACGTGCGGACGGGGCTCAATAACGATCAGCAGATTCAAAGCGTGGACCCGGATGCAACCGTGGTTTTTGTTATGAACCACCGCAGCAATATGGACTACGTGCTGGTCACCTATCTTGCGGCGCGGGCTTCGGCACTCAGTTATGCAGTCGGGGAATGGGCGCGCGTCTGGCCATTGTCGCGCTTGATAAAGTCCATGGGAGCCTACTTTATCCGCCGCAGATCGCGCGGCGCACTGTATCGCAAGGTTTTATCTCGCTACGTGCGCATGGCGACTGCGGGGGGAGTGACCCAGGCTATCTTCCCGGAGGGTGGGCTGAGCGTGAACGGTCAGTTGATGCCGCTCAAAATGGGGCTCTTGTCCTATGTCGTGGATGGGTACGACCCAAGCAAACGGGACGTTGTCTTTGTTCCCGTTGCAATCAACTATGACCGAGTGCTCGAAGATCGCGTCTTGATTGCCGCCGACAAGCGGGGAGATCGCCGGTTCGGGGTCAGCATCACCGTAGTAATGGCGGCTATTCTACGCCTGTTGTGGCAATGGATAACGCGGCGGTATCGCAAGTTCGGCACGGCGTCCGTTGTCTTTGGCCCGCCGGTTTCCCTTGCAGCTTTGGGTCAGGATCATGACCTGGATAAATTGGCCGAAACACTGCGTGGTCGGATACAGGATGTGATGCCGGTCCCGTTTGTTCCGTTACTGGCACGTATGTTCTTGCAATCAGACATGCCGATCCCGGACGCGGATATGACCCATCGGATCAAGACGGCCATGCCGTCCGAGCGCGGAACGCGGCCGCCATTGACCGACGAAGATCTGAGCAACCGCATTGCCCGCGCTTTGGGCGACATGGAACGGCGCGGCATGATCCATTGGATCGACAATGGATGGGCAAAGGTCAGCGACGAAAAGGGCCTGTTCCGCTTTTACGCCAACTCGATTGCGGACCTGTATCCTGACAACAACACCCCGCGGGATGCTGCAAGCGCAAAGTCATAAAATTACAAAAATACCAAAGCATGGGTTGCTTTATTTCGTGACGAGCCATATTCAGCCGTAACGCAGTCGATTCTGCGCTGCGGCACGGAATTCTCAACCCGGAGGCTGAACATGGCACTCGATACTGGCATCGCGTCCTACGACGCACCTGAAAAAGACCTCTACGAGATGGGGGAAATCCCTCCCATGGGGTTCGTCCCGAAACAGATGTATGCGTGGGCCATTCGCCGCGAGCGGCATGGTGAACCGGACACGGCGATGCAGTTGGAAGTGGTCGACGTGCCGAAGCTCGACAGCCACGAGGTTCTGGTGCTCGTGATGGCAGCCGGGGTGAACTACAACGGTGTCTGGGCATCGCTGGGCAAGCCGATCTCCCCCTTTGACGGGCACGGCCAACCCTTCCACATCGCGGGGTCCGATGCTTCGGGCATCGTCTGGGCCGTGGGTGACAAGGTGAAACGCTGGAAAGTTGGTGATGAAGTGGTGATCCACTGCAATCAGGACGACGGCGATGACGAGCACTGCAATGGCGGTGACCCGATGTATTCGGAAAGCCAACGCATCTGGGGTTACGAAACCCCCGATGGCTCATTCGCGCAGTTCACCAACGTTCAAGCGCAGCAGCTTATGCCACGCCCCAAGCACCTGACTTGGGAAGAAAGCGCGTGCTACACGCTGACGCTCGCCACCGCGTACCGCATGCTGTTTGGCCACGAGCCACATGACCTGAAGCCTGGACAGAACGTTCTGGTTTGGGGCGCGTCGGGTGGTCTGGGCTCCTATGCGATCCAGTTGATCAACACGGCAGGTGCCAACGCCATCGGCGTGATCAGCGACGAAAGCAAGCGTGACTTCGTCATGGATCTGGGCGCCAAGGGCGTCATCAACCGCAAGGACTTCAACTGCTGGGGCCAACTGCCCACGGTAAACACCCCGGAATATGCGGAGTGGTTCAAGGAAGCCCGCAAGTTCGGTAAGGCGATCTGGGACATCACCGGTAAAGGTGTGAACGTTGACATGGTCTTTGAACACCCCGGTGAAAGCACGTTCCCGGTTTCGACCTTTGTTTGCAAGAAGGGCGGTATGGTTGTGATCTGCGCCGGCACCACCGGCTACAACCTGACCTTTGACGTGCGTTACATGTGGATGCACCAGAAACGTCTACAAGGCAGCCACTTTGCCCACCTCAAGCAGGCATCAGCCGCCAACCACCTGATGGTCGAGCGCCGCCTGGATCCATGCATGTCCGAAGTTTTTGCCTGGAACGACCTGCCCGAAGCGCACATGAAGATGCTGCGCAACGAACACAAGCCCGGGAATATGTCGGTGCTGGTGCAGGCACCCAAGACCGGTCTGCGTACTCTTGAGGATGCGCTGGAAGCACGGCGTTAACACCACACACGCCAAAGATGAGTATAAACGCCCGCGAATCACCCTGTGGTTTTGCGGGCGTTTTACTGTTTCAAGTGCAGATCCAATTGGATCAATGACTTGCAAATATTCGCCTCGCTATTTCTGGGGAGGGGAAATACGTGAATTTTCGGGGCAAGTTAACACATGCTATAGTTGTGTTAACCTTTCATTAACCACTCGGGAGTGAGTCTGATCATGAAAAGTGACTGGATACTGGACGTTCTTACGGACATAAAGACTTTTGCCCGATCCAACGATATGCATACGCTCGCTGAGCAGTTGGATGACACCGCAATCGTCGCGATGGCCGAGATCGCCGCGATGAAGGAAAGACAGGATGATCAGCGTCACGACGGCGAGGCAGCCGTTGGAACCTATTTTGGAGGATTTGGAGCAAGCTGAGGGGCTCGCTGCACTACAGGCGGCGTCCGAAGAAATACGCGACCACTATAGGGTCGATCACGTGGTGTATCACTGGGTCGATTCCGCCGGGGATCAGTATGGTTGCGGAACCTATTCGGACGCTTGGCGTGACAGGTATCTTGAGCAGAACTATCTGCGTGTCGATCCGGTCATAATGGGGTGTTTTCAACGGTTTCACCCCGTAGATTGGAAAAGACTGGACTGGAGCAGCAAGTCCGCTCGCACCTTTCAAGCCGAAGCCATCAAACATGGGGTCGGGAACCAGGGGTTCTCGGTTCCGATCCGCGGCCCGAACGGGCAGTTCGCACTCTTTACGGTCAGCCACTCATGCGACGACAAAACGTGGGCCGAATGGACAGACGCGCATCGTCGTGACCTGATCCTGATTGCGCATACGTTCAACGAAAAGGCGCTCGATTTCGAACCGGATCGGGCGCCGGAACAGTCCCAGGCGCTCAGCCCGCGCGAGGTTGACGCAATGACCTTTCTGGCCATGGGATACAGCCGCGCGCAGGTGGCCGATACTCTGTCGATCTCGGAACACACTCTGCGTGTATACATCGAAAGCGCCCGGTTTAAGCTGGGTGCGATGAACACCACGCATGCTGTTGCTCGAGCCATGAGCAGGGGTTTGATTGTCGTTTGAAGCCGCGTGTTGCTTGAACGGGCGATGCATCGAACGGTTACATGTACAAGATTTTAACGTATGTTCCCGTAGTGTTCCGGTCACACCTCCCCGGTTTGACTAGGAGTACTCCGATGCTGCGTTACGTTTATGCCTCCGATCTTGGCGACTATCCCAAACTTGCCCGTACCATGTTTCTTGACCGTGCGGACCAATTCAAAACCCGATTGGGGTGGGATGTGAATGTGGACCAGGATGGGTATGAGCGGGACGAGTATGACGATCTAAACCCGCTCTACGTTATCTGGGAAGAACCTGATGGCTCGCACGGCGGCTCCATGCGCTTTCTTCCCACGACGGGTCGCACAATGGTGAACGAACACTTTGGCGATCTGATCTCAGGGCCCATTACCAGCCCATTGATCTGGGAATGCACCCGTTTCTGCCTGACACGCGGGGCCGGTGGTCATGTGGCTGCCGCTTTGATGCTGGGCGGTGGGGAAATCATGCAGAACTTCGGGATCGAACACTTTGTGGGGGTCTTTGACGCCCGCATGGTCCGCATCTACCGCATGATTGGCTCTTCACCCGAAGTGCTGGGCAGCGCCGGTACGGGCCGCGACCAGATCAGCGTTGGTCTTTGGCACTTTAACGAAAGCGCAGCGGCTGTCGTTGCGGAGCGGGCGGGTGTTCCGATGGAACGATCGCGCCAATGGTTCGACCGTGCATTCGGGATGACACGCTACCGCAACTACGCGCGCAGCGCCTGATCTCGCTGGCACCTGCTGCGACCCATCTATAGGGTCGCGGCATGTCCACGTGCCTTGCCCTTTCTGACGATCAGGCCACCGCCTTTGACACCGTAACCGAGATGTTGCGCGGTGCCGGTATCGATCTTGATGATGCGCTGCTAACCCCGCCGAAGTCCTCGGCAACATCTGTCATGGCGATTACGGGCAAGGCTGGATCGGGCAAGACCCTTCTGCTGTCTGAACTCTACAAAGCGCTCGAAGCCGCTGGAGTCGAAGTTGTGTCGGGTGATTACGAATCCCGCAGACGTAAGGACCGTCGTACACTTGCCATCCTCGCGCCAACAAACAAGGCCGCAAGTGTTCTGCGCTTTCGCGGGGTGCCCGCGACGACGATCCATCGGATCCTCTATACACCCGTCTATGACCCGGAATACGAACGCATTGCCGAATGGCTCGCAGGCAATGGTGACCGGCCTGAAGTTGAAGGACTGACTGACCAGGCGCTCGATCGGGCCTATGCCTTCTACCAGACAAACAAGTCCATTCCTGGCGCATTGGCTGCTGCGGGGCTGCGCGGAAGCGACTTCATCACCGGTTGGAAACGGCGCGAAGAACCGCTGGATATCGGCTTCATCGATGAAGCCTCGATGCTGGATGACAAGCAGTTTGAGGATCTGAAGGAAATTTTCCCGACCCTCCTGTTGTTCGGTGATCCCGCGCAGTTGGCCCCGGTCAACCAGTCTGGCGCAATGGTATTCGACAAACTGCCCGAACGGCGGGTTATGAATCTGGGCCGCATCCACCGGCAAGCGGCGGACAACCCGATCCTAGACCTCGCACACGCGCTGGCCGACCCGCAGGTTGACTTCTATCGGTTTGAAAAGATGGTGGAAGAGGCCGCCGCCCGTGACGAACGTGTCGTCTGGGGGCAGCGGGTCGAGGTTGACCTGATGGCGCGCAGCCCCGTCCTCGTCTGGCGCAATGCTACCCGCATCCGCCTGATCAATGCTTTCCGCGCGGTGTATGAAGCCCCCGAAGACCGCCTCATAGAAGGGGAGCCGTTGATCTGTGACGGGCTGGAACTACCGCTGAAACACCGTAAGAAACGACTGGACCTCGAGGCGCGCGGACTGATCAAGGGCGCGCAGGTCGTTTATCTGGGTGAAGGGCGCAAACCCGGCTTTTCCCGCCTCCACGTGATCGGGGCCGAAGACCCTCAGGTCTCGGCCGCGTCAATTGTGAAGATAGAAAAACCGGACGAAGAAGAGCCCTTTATCCCCTATGCGGCACGTATGGGCGCCACATTTCTCCACGGAGCCGCCGTAACAATCCACAAGGCGCAAGGGTCACAATGGGACACGGTGCAGGTGTTCGCACCTGACCTTTTTGTGGCCGCCCGCATGAACCGGACAGAGGCAGGGCAGCCCCTCTGGAAGCGGCTGGCCTATGTGGCCATCACGCGCGCGCAGGACCGGCTGATCTGGGTGGTTCGGAACAGGTTGTCAAAACCGACCGGCCCGCTTCGCGTGGACGATCTGCGCAGCGTCCCTGCGGCGACACTCACCCTCGCTCCAGAGGAACCGGACGTTTAGTTGCGTATGAGTGAGAACGCGGCGGATGCAGTCCACCCGGCCGCAATGGCGATGGCGAGTGACATCAATCCGTACCAGAATGGATTTTCCCGGCTCAGAACGAACAACCAGCGCTCAAGTCCCACCTTGCGGACGTCGATGGTCGTCTCGTAGCTGGCCACCACCTCTGCATCGCGTGTCAAAAAGATGCGCGTCTCATAGGCACCTTCCGTCAAAGCCGCTGGCAAGCGGATGCGGGTCCGGAACAGGGTGTCTTCATCGACAACAACCTGATCCTCAAGCAATTGATACGTCTCTGCGGCGGTGTTGATGCGGATCAGGGCGGCGACATAGGAACTCGCATCCAGAACCGAGTCTGGGGCACCTACGGCATTCAATTTGCTGGTGACGGATACGCGGTGTTCCAGGTTCTCACGGACACCCAAAACGTCTTCAAGCGGTGCGCTCGAAGCCACGGCATAGTAACTTGGTGCCGCGTCAATTTCGACCGCATCCGTGTTGACCCAGATACCAAAGCGGCGCTCCTTGCGACGCACGGTGACGGGCTCGGGTGGGCCTGCGATGGTGACGATGACACCCAACTCACCTTCGGGGATCGGAGCTTCACGCTTCACCGCACCAAAGACCAGGATTTCCGATCCATCAAAGCTGGTTGTGATGGCCACTTCGTCCTGGCTCAGACCCAGCACAACCTCTTCGGCCCAAGTGGGCAACGCCACCAGAATGAACAGGGCCAGCCAGCGCAGCATCAGTGACCCTCCACCGCACCGACAGAGTACAGCTCGGACGGCATGACCAGCAGGTCAAAGGCCAGCTTACCGCACACGGCCAGCACCATCAGGGCGAGCAGAATGCGCAGCTGTTCAGCTTTCATTCTCACGCCAATGCGCGTGCCGATCTGGGCTCCGATCACACCGCCGACCAGCAACAGGACGGCCAACACGACATCCACGGTAAAGTTGGTCGTGGCGTGCAGCATCGTGGTGAACGCGGTGACAAAGATAATCTGGAACAGCGATGTCCCGACAACCACCTTGGTTGGCATGCCGAGCAGATAGATCATGGCAGGCACCATGATGAACCCACCCCCGACACCCATGATAGCGGCCAAGATGCCAACACTCAGCCCAACGAGCAAAGGTGGAATGACCGAGATGTAGAGGCCGGAAACACGGAACCGCATCTTGAAGGGCAGCTTGTGGATCCACCCATGCTTCTTGCGGGTGGGTATGGCCTTGCCCTTGGCCGTCTTGCGGATCGCATTCAAGCTTTCGACAAACATCAACGCGCCGATCACGCCAAGGAACACGACGTAACACAGGCGGACCAGCAGATCGACCTGACCCAATGACTTGAGATAGTTGAAGATAAGCACGCCCAGTGCCGCACCTATCAGACCGCCAATCAGCAGCACGGTGCCCATCCTCAGATCCACCGTTTTGCGCCTGAGATGTGCGAGCACACCGGAGAAGGAAGAGGCAACGATTTGGTTGGCTTCGGTCGCGACAGCGACCGCCGGTGGAATGCCGATAAAGAACAAAAGCGGCGTCATCAGGAAGCCGCCGCCGACGCCAAACATACCGGACAGAATGCCCACCATGCCGCCCAATCCAAGAAGGAGGAACGCGTTAACCGATACCTCGGCGATGGGCAGGTAGATTTGCATGGGTACTGTTAGGACGGCGCGGTATGGGAAATCAAGACGTCATGCCGCTCTGCAGCAAACTGGGGCTAAGTTTGTGAGAAATCTGGACCTATCGCATGGCGCACAGATATGTGCGCCTTACGGTTGGGACGGTTATGGTGGCGCATCAAGATGCGCCTTACCGTTCTTTCACGTAAGGCTCCCCACCCGCACGCGGGGGAATCGCCTTGCCCACAAAGCCGGCCAGGATCACCACGGTCAGGATATAGGGCAGGGCGTCCAGAAGCTGGACCTGCACCTTGAACCCAAGGGCGCCCTCGATAATGTCCGGACGCAGTGCGATGGCCTGCAGGTAACCGAACAACAATGTGGCCCAAAGCGCATGCCAGGGCCGCCACTTGGCAAAGATAAGGGCGGCCAGCGCGATGAAGCCGCGACCGGCTGTCATGTCCTTGACGAAACCCGCTTGCAGGCCCGTCGCCAGATATGCCCCTGCGATGCCACACAGGATGCCGCAGATACCCACCGCGACAAAGCGTAGGCCCACAACCGATACACCGGCTGTATCAACCGCCGCCGGGTTTTCCCCCACAGCACGCAGGCGCAGGCCAAAGCGGGTGCGGAACAGGAGCCACCACGTGCCCGGCACGGCCAGAAGCGCCACATAGACAAGGATGGAGTGGCCCGAGATCAGCTCGGCATAGATCGGGCCGAGGAATGGCACGCCGCGCAGACTTTCCGCGAAGGGCAGTATGATCGGTTCGAACCGCCCACCGCCGATCAGCGACGGGGTACGCCCGCCCTGTTGAAACCAATCCTGTGCAATCAGCACTGTCATGCCCGCGGCAAGGAAGTTGATGGCCACGCCCGAGATTAACTGGTTGCCCCGGAAGGTGATCGAAGCGAGGCCGTGGATGCCCGAGAGCACCATAGATGATGCGACACCCGCCAGCAGGCCCAGCCAGACCGATCCAGTCAGGGCCGCCACAGCGGCAGAGAAGAAGGCCGCAAACAGCATCTTGCCCTCAAGGCCGATGTCGAAAATGCCCGCACGTTCCGAGAACAGGCCGGCAAGGCAGGCCAGCAGCAGAGGCGTCGCCAAACGGACGGTTGAATCAAGGACGGAAAGATCGAAAAGGGCGAGAAAATCCATCTTACTTACTCCGCCGGCTCAACCGATTTGGATGCGCGCGCGTTGCGCGCCGCCAGAAACACTTTTTCCAGCGGCATGCGCACCATGTTGTCCAGCGCCCCCGTGAACAGGATCACAAGCGCCTGAATGACGACAATCAGTTCACGTGGGATCGACGTCCAAAGCGCCAGCTCAGCCCCACCCTGGTACAGGAAGCCAAACAAGATGGCGGCCAGGAAAACGCCGAATGGGTGGCTGCGGCCCATCAGGGCTACCGCGATGCCGATAAAGCCTGCACCTTCAACAGCGTTCAAGACCAGCCGCTCGGCCTCGCCCATCACGTTGTTGATCGCCATCATGCCCGCCAGCGCGCCGGAGATCAGCATGGCGATCATGGTGATGCGCACGGCTCCGATACCTGCGTATTTGGCGGCCCGGCCCGACTTGCCATAGGACCTGATTTCCAGGCCCAGCGGTGTGCGCCAGATCAGCAGCCACACCAGAACACAGGCGATGATGGCAATGACCAGCGACACGTTTGCAGGGGCCGCCTTGGAGAAGTTGATGCCGATAGGGGCCAGCATCTCGTGCAGGTTGGGCAGATGCACTGCCTCCCGGAACCGCTCAGTCGCGGGGTCCATGCTGCCCGCGGGACGCAACTGGTTGACCAGCATGTAGTTCAGAACGGCAGCCGCGATGAAGTTGAACATGATTGTGGTGATCACGATATGGCTGCCCCGCTTGGCTTGCAGATAGGCCGGGATCGCGGCCCAAAGCGCGCCAAAGACGGCAGCCCCCGCCGTAGCTGCAAGCAAGGCAATCGTCCAATGCGGCCAGGGAATGAAAAGCAACACAAGGGCCACGCCCAGCCCGCCCAACATGGCCTGACCTTCGCCCCCGATGTTGAACAGCCCGGCGTGGAACGCCACGGACACGGCTAGCCCTGTAAACATGAAGTTGGTCGCGTAGTAGAGCGTGTAGCCCCAGCCATAGGTCGACCCAATCGCGCCGGTGACCATCAGGTTCACCGCCTCAACCGGGTTCTCGCCAATGGCAAGGATCACCAGCGCCGACAGGATTGCGGCAAGGATCAGGGAGATCAGCGGAACAAGGATCACCTCGGCCCATTTTGGCATCACATCCATGGTTCAGACCTCCTTCGACGCATCGCCGTGCGCATGGGCAAGGTTGGCTTCAATCTCGGCCATCGTGTGAGGCTTGTCGGTGTCGGTAATGCCGGCCATCAGCAAGCCCAGTTCTTTTTCGTCAGTCTCGGTCGTCTGCCGCTCACCCATGATCTGTCCGTCAAACATGACGGCCACCCGGTCGGCAAGACCAAGGATTTCTTCCAACTCAACCGACACCAGCAAAATCGCCTTGCCCTGATCACGCAGGGCCACGATCTGCTGGTGAATGAATTCGATGGCGCCGATGTCGACACCACGCGTCGGTTGGCCGATCAGCAACAGGTCCGGGTTCCGCTCAATCTCGCGCGCCAGCACGATCTTTTGCTGGTTACCGCCGGAGAAGTTCTTGGCCGCCAGATGCGGGTGCGGCGGACGCACGTCAAAGCGCTCCATCTTCTCGGCCGTATCCGCCTTGATGGCAGCATTGTTGCTGAGCAGGCCGGAGGTATAGGCCGCATCCCTGTGATAGCCGAACGCGGTGTTTTCCCAGGCCGCGAAATCCATGATCAGGCCTTCGCGCTGGCGATCCTCGGGCACGTGGGCGATGCCACGGTCGCGGCGCGACCGCCCATCCGAATACTTGCCGGTCAAATCAATGGGCTGGCCGTTCAAAGTTACGGTCCCGGTAGCGTCCTCGTAGCCACCCAGCACCTCAAGCAGCTCTGACTGACCGTTGCCTGCAACGCCAGCAATGCCCACAATTTCACCTGCGCGCACCTGCAGATCGATACCACGCAGACGCTCAACGCCCTGCTCGTCCACAACTTTCAGATTCTTGACGTCCAACACAACATCGCCGGGTGTCGCTGGTGCCTTGTCGACGCGCAGCAACACCTTGCGACCGACCATCAACTCGGCCAGCTCTTCGGGGCTGGTTTCGGCGGTTTTGACGGTGGCTGTCATTTCGCCCCGGCGCATCACGCTGACGGTGTCGGTGATGTCCATGATCTCACGCAGCTTGTGCGTGATCAGGATTATTGTTTTGCCCTCTTCCTTGAGACGCCCCAGAATACGGAACAGCTGATCCGCCTCTGCAGGCGTCAAAACGCCCGTGGGCTCATCCAGAATCAGGATGTTGGCCTGCCGGTACAGGGCTTTCAGGATCTCGACGCGCTGCTGCATGCCCACGCCGATCTCTTCAATGACGGCATCGGGATCGACCTTGAGGTCGTATTCTTTCTCCAGCTCCAGCAGGGTCTTGCGGGCCTTCGACAGCGATGGTTTCAGCAAGCCACCGTCTTCGGCGCCTAGAATAATGTTTTCCAGCACGGTGAAGTTTTCGACCAGCTTGAAGTGCTGGAACACCATGCCAATACCAGCAGCGATGGCCGCCTGGCTGTCGGGAATCTCGGTCTTGTTGCCCCCGATGAAAATCTCGCCCGCGTCCGCCTTGTAGAAACCGTACAGGATCGACATCAGCGTGGATTTGCCAGCGCCATTCTCTCCAATGATCCCGTGGATTGTGCCGGGCATTACGCGGATCGAAATGTCTTTGTTGGCTTGTACGGGGCCGAAGGCCTTGGAAATGCCTTTGAGTTCAATGGCGGGGGCTGTCATGGGCGGGCCTTCGGTTGGAAAAGGGGCCGCGCCACGGTTGAGTGGCACGGCCCCGTTGTCAAATCGCGCGATTTAGAAGTTCAGCACGGGGCAGCTGTCGTCCGACATGTAGTCGTGGACAGTCAGAGCACCGCTGGCGATGTCGGCCGATGCGGCGTCCACGGCCGCTTTCATCTCGTCCGAAACCAGGGCGGCGTTGTGCTCGTCCAGGGCATAGCCCACGCCGCCATTGGCAAGACCCATGACGTTAAAGCCGGTTTCCATGTCCACGCCATCGGTAAAGGCCTGGAACACGGCGTTGTCCACGCGCTTCATCATCGACGTCAGAACCTTGCCTGAGTGCAGGTAGTTCTGGTTGCTGTCCACGCCGATCGACAGGATGTCTTCGTCGGCTGCGGTTTGCAGAACACCGACGCCGGTGCCGCCTGCTGCAGCGTATACAACATCAGCACCCTGGCTGATCTGTGCTTTGGTCAGCTCAGACCCTTTCACCGGGTCGTTCCATGCGGCAGGTGTGGTGCCTGTCATGTTGGCGATGACAGTCGCATCGGCGTTCACGGCTTTGACGCCTTGTGCATAGCCGCAGGCGAACTTGCGGATCAGCGGGATGTCCATGCCGCCAATGAAGCCGACCGTGCCGGATTCGCTGGCCTGTGCGGCCATCATGCCCACAAGGTAGCTGCCCTCGTGTTCGTTAAAGACGACCGAGCGCACGTTGGGCGCATCCACAACCATATCGATGATGGTGAACTTGGTGTCCGGGTAGTCAGCGGCGACCTGACCCAGTGCATCGGCAAAGGCGAAGCCTGCCATGACGATCGGATTCGCGCCGGATTCGGCAAAGCGGCGCAGGGCCTGCTCGCGCTGCGCCTCGGACTGCAATTCGATCTCGCGGAAGGTGTTGCCGGTCTCATCAGCCCAGCGTTTCGCACCGTTGAACGCTGCTTCGTTAAAGGATTTGTCGAACTTGCCGCCCAGATCGAAGATCAGCGCGGGTTCAGCCAGCGCAGCACCTGCGGACAGGGCCAGGGCCGCGGTCGCGCCAAGGAATTTCTGCATCATGGTCATGTATCAGGTCTCCCAGTTTATATTGGTTGGGGCGGTGGCAGCGGACCACCGAACGCCCGGGATCAAAAGATCATACGGGATTAGGCCGCAGGGGCGGGGGGGCGTCAACCGCTTTTTAACCCATGGGGCGGGTGAGAAGGGACCTGACCTTGCGCAAAGCTGATTGGGTAGGCAGGGGGGCTGTCTGCCCCCGCTCCGCCCTAGGGGCGAAGCCTCCCCGAGGATTTTTCTGAAACAGGGAAGGAGAGAGCCGCACGCATGATCAGCGCATCGGCACGGCTGTCCGCGCGATGGTAGTAGTCTGTGCGAGTTGCAATGATTTCAAAGCCTTGGCGGGAGTAGAGCGCGATGGCGCTTGCATTGTCTGAGGCGACTTCAAGAAAGGCGCTGGTGCAAGTCTTGGCCGCCTCTGACATCCAGGTGGTCATCAATTTCGTGCCGATGCCCCGCCGCTGATGCGCGGGGTCAACGGCGATGGTCAGCAGTTCCGCCTCTCCGGCAATCCCGCGCCACAGGGCGAATCCGCATTCGGATGCGCTTAGGTATGTGTGGGGATTCGCCAGAAGATCGGCAAACTCCTGCGCTGACCACGGACGTTCCTGCGCAAAGGCCACCTTGTGCAAAACGGCAAGCGTGTCCGGTGTCATGTCAGGATGGGTGGCGGCGCATCCCGCGCAGGCGCCGCATCCGGTGGGCGGACATAGAGCGGGGCGGGGGGTGGTGCCTGTGTTGGCCAGACAGAGGCGCCGTGTTGTGCAATGGCAGTGGCCAATTCTGCCGGTGTGGGGTGTGGGGCCGCGTTCGGGATGTCCGCGACCGGTTGCAACTGCGCTTGGGTGCATTCCATGACGTATGCCATGTCGCGGGGCGCGGGGATGGCGACAATGGTTCCCTTAGGCGCTATCCGCGTCCGGGCCTCGAACCCTGTGACGCCGTAGGCGGGGCATCCCAGCCCAAGGGCCAGACCGCGCGCCGCCGACACACCGATCCGAATGCCGGTGAAGTTGCCTGGCCCGGTTCCCACGGCCAGCGCATCCAGATCGGCCCAGTTTATGTCATGGCTTTCCAGGACTTCCTCAAGCAGGCCCATCAACCGCTCGGCCTGACCGCGCGCCATCTCTTCACCAACGGAGGTCAAAACGGCATCGCCGCGCACCAATGCCGCTGCGCAATGGGCCGCAGACGTGTCAAATCCAAGGATCAGCGGTTTTTTCATTCGGCCACGGTGTTCAAAGCATCACGGGCCGATGCATCGGAACGCGGCAGGTCGTCGTCGATATGCAGCCAGGGCAACGCATTGCCCGCATGGCTGTGCATTTCAGGAACAAGCTGATCCGCCTGATCAATAATGCCAACAGGCACATAGATCTGGTCCGGCAAGTAGTCGAAGGCAGCCCCCAGCGGAGCGTGACAGGTAGGGCATGTCCAGCGTTCCACACCGGTGGCCCCCCGAAATGCATCCGGCAATTGCGCGATGACATCCGCCCGGTCAAAAGCGGCAAAGGCCGCAACTGGCGCCCCTGTCCAGCGACGGCAATCGCTGCAATGGCAATAAGCCACCGTGAAAGGTGGCTTATCCAGCGTCAGTCGGGACGCACCGCAATAACATCGGGCCGTGATCGGCCCGGCAGTGTCAGACGGCAACAGGGCGTACCTCTGTCACCTCGGGAATGTAGTGGCGCAGCAGATTCTCGATCCCCATTTTCAGCGTGAGGGTCGAGGACGGGCAGCCTGCGCAGGCGCCCTGCATGTGCAGGTAAACAACGCCGCGGTCAAAGCCGTGGAATGTGATATCGCCACCGTCTTGTGCCACGGCAGGGCGGACCCGGCTGTCGAGCAGTTCCTTGATCTGGCCCACAACGGCGGCATCCTCACCATCATGTTCGGCATGACCGGACGCAGGAGCGTGGCCATCATCCATGATGGGCTGGCCGGATTGGAAATGCTCCATGATCGCGCCCAGCAGGGCAGGCTTGATGTGGTCCCAGTCAACGGAATCGGCCTTGGTCACGGTGACAAAATCCGTACCAAAGAACACGCCCGTCACACCCTCGACCGCAAAGATGCGCTTGGCCAGCGGCGATTTGTCTGCCGCTTCGGCTGTTGGGAAATCCGCCGTGCCCATGTCCAAAACGGACTGGCCGGGCAGGAATTTCAGCGTTGCGGGGTTGGGTGTGGATTCGGTTTGGATGAACATGGGCACAGCTCCTGAGCGTTACACTAGGATATGCGGATGCAACGACGCACTGTCAAGGTTTGGAACGATTCTAAAGTGGGTAAAGACACACGCTGTGCGCTCAGGTGATGGCTTCCAGCTTCTCTTTGCTCAAATCACCCGGCACGACGGTCATCGGAATGGGCAGATTGCCTGCGTTTCGGCTCAGTTGCGTCACAAGGGGGCCAGGGCCCTTCTTGTCCGTACCGGCCCCCAACACCAACACCCCGATCTCCGGGTCGTCATGAACCTGTGCCATGATCTCGTCCACGGCTTGACCTTCGCGGATCACCAATTCAGGGTCGATCCCCTGCTTGTCGCGCATCCATTTGGCGAACACCTCGAAATGGGCGTGGATGCGCTCGCGGGCCTCCTCGCGCATGACATTGCCGACGCCGATCCAGTGATTGAACTCGTCCGGCGGGATCACCGACAGGATTGCAACGCCGCCGCCCGTGTGGCTGGCGCGCATCGCGGCAAAACGCATCGCGTTCAGGCACTCACGGCTGTCATCCAGCACCACCAGAAATTTGCGCATCCTGTCCTCCGCTCACGTTTCGGCACAATGGCCCAAGCCCTGCCTGTGCGCAATCCCGCCTGTGATCATGCGGCGCGGGCGTGGGCAAGCGCCTGTTCCAAGCGGTCATTGCCCCAGAACAAGACGCCATCCACGACAAAACTCGGTGCACCAAACAACCCGCGCTCAAGCGCCTCTTCGGTCGCACGACGCAGAAGGGCCTTGCCTTCCGGTGCGGTTGCCACGGTGATGACTACGGATGCATCCTCGCCAATCTCGTCCAGAATGGCGGCAATCTCGGCATCATCGGCAATAGCGCGATCCTCCGCAAAATTGGCGTGGTACACCGCGCGAACAAAGGCGCCAACCCACGGCTCATCCGCATGTGCCGCTGCAATGCGCGCGGCAAGCAGGCTGCCCCGCGGAAATGAGGATGGCTTGGCAAAGGGCAGGCCCAGATCGGAACAGCACCGCGCAATGTCCGTCCACATGTACGCGCCCTTTACCGGAAACATGTTGAACGGCGAATCCGTCATGCCCTGTGCGCCAAAGACTGGCCCAAGCAGAAAGGACCGCCAGACCAGCGGCACACCGGCATCCGCACAGGCATCTTCAATCCGGGCAGCACTCAGATAGCTGTAGGTGCTGGCAAATTCGAACCAGAACTCAAGCGGCTTAACCATGGCTTGCCGCCCAATCCCAATACATCTCGCGCACGCGGCGGGTGATAGGACCGATCTGATAAGATGTATCCTCGAACCCCGACACCGGCGTGACCTTCATCATGTTGCCGGATAGGAACACCTCGTCCGCGTCCTCGAAGTCTTCGAAGGTCAGGACCTTTTCGATGACCTCCATCCCATCGGCACGCATGTTGGACATGTGGCGGGCGCGGGTGATGCCCGACAGAAATGTACCGTTCGGGATGGGGGTAAAGACCGCGCCATCCTTGACCATGAACACGTTGGCCGTGGCGCTTTCCGCCACATTGCCCATCGCATCGGCGACCAGCGCGTTCTGGAACCCGCGCTTGCGCACCTCGGCCAGCATGCGGGCGTTGTTGGGATAGAGGCAGCCCGCCTTGGCGTTGACCACGTTGTCTTCAATCACAGGGCGGCGAAACCGGGTACGGCCCAAAGTGATCGACGTGGTTGGGACAGCCATCGGGATCGCTTCGAGGCAGATGGCAAATCCGGTGGCGTCCGATTTCGGTACGATTCCCGACGCGTCGCCGTCCAAACCCCAATACATGGGTCGGATGTAAACGGCATCGGACGGATCATAGGCTTTCAATCCCTCGTGGATCGCCTCCACGATATCCGCGCTTTCCATGGTTGGGGTCAGCATTAAGGCTTCGGCGGATCGGTTCACGCGGGCGCAATGCAGGTCCAGATCGGGCGCGCGGCCATCGAACCAGCGTGCGCCGTCAAAGACGGTGCTGCCGACCCAACTGCCATGATCGGCAGCGCGCATGATCGCCACATCTTCATCGTGCCACGCACCTTCATAAAATGTGCGGATCTTGGTGCCGGTTGCCATGTCTGTCCTCCCGTATTGCCGCGCAGGCTAGCAGAGGCAGGTCAAGGGTCCAGACCTTTTCACTTCGGCTCCTTGCGCAACTGGTACACACCTTCAGGCAGGTCCAGCGCAGCGGCCAGATCGCGCGCCTGTTCGGGGGACAGGGTGATCTTGACCACGCTGTCGGTGCGCGGGTCGTATTGTTCCACCGTGATCACCTCGGCGAAGGAGTTGATCACGACATCTTCCTGCAGGGGGGTGGCCCCATCATCCACAAGTGTGATGACCGTGGCGTCGAATTCATGCTCGATTGTAAACATGGGTTCAAACGTATGCCATGGGAGCAGAGTTGCAAAGAGGCACACGGCTGCGTGAACAGGGCTGGAAGCTGCGGGCGTGCGTGATAGTATCTGCCGCGTTTCGTACGAAAGGACCTCGCCTTGATCACGCGTCTCTTGGCCGCTTTGACAACCGTAGCTTTTGTGGCCGCCTGCGATGACGTGGTTGTCACGTCTGCTCCGACCGGCAACCCGGCGCCCGCCGTACGGGAAGTACCGGACGAGTTGGGGTCGCGACAGCAGTCCCTGCGCACCTTTGCAGAGGTCGTTCGGCGGATGGAACCTGTGGCGGAACGCGAGTGCCGGGCCCGGACACGAGATGTGAACTGCGATTTCAAGATCGTCGTGGATGATCGTCCGAACGCGCCTTCCAATGCGTTCCAGACGCTGGATGACAACGGGCGCCCGCTTCTTGTGTTCACAGAACGGTTGATCGACGACGCGCGGAATGCGGATGAACTGGCCTTTGTATTGGGGCACGAAGCGGCGCACCATGTGCGCGGGCATATCGCGCGTCAGCAGCAGAACGCAGCGGCAGGGGCCGTCATTTTCGGCGGTTTGGCCACAACGCTGACCGGCGGGGACGCAGGTGCAGTTGAGTCAGCGCAGCGGATCGGCGCACAGGTGGGTGCCCGCACCTATTCCAAGGATTTCGAGCTTGAGGCCGACGCGCTGGGCACGATCATCACGGCTGCTGGCGGGTATGATCCCGTCAAAGGGGCCCAATTCTTTAACCGTATCCCCGATCCCGGCGATCGCTTCCTTGGCACGCACCCGCCCAACGCGCAGCGCATCGAAATCGTGCGGCGAACAGCGGCCGGGCTCTAGGCGATTGTCCGATATCGCCGTCTGCGCAAGCGGATCAGGATGCCGACAATGGACATCGCCACCCAAAAAATCTGGATCAGTGCAGAGGCAAGGTTGAAGCTCGCCATCAGGCCCAGAAGAACGCAGCTTGCGGCAATCAGGTTGATGGTGAAGTACGTCAGGCAATCGCCGCTCAGGCAGCGGGTGGTCAACAGCCCGTAGTTGATCACATAAAGGGCAAACCCCAATATGCCGATGACCTCGTAAATGTGCATGGTCTCAAGCAAAGAATACGTCATGGGAAAATCCCCGGTTCAAAATGTCTTCAATCAATCAATACGACGTGGCTAGCACATGCGGACCCGTCTGTCGGGTCTGGGAAACCCGACCTTGAAGCAGCTTGGGCACATCCTGACGGACCGTGGGTCCAAATACGCTGTGTCGGGCTGCCCCGTCACATCGCGGGCCGATATTGACGCCGCACTCAAAGAACTCAAACGTGACCGCGCTTACGCCAAGGCGACCCACAACACCTGGGGCGCGGCTCTGTCTGAAGGCGGCCCGATCAAGGGCGACGATGGTGAGAGCGGCGCCGGAATGGTCATCCTGCGCATGCTCGAACGCGAAGGGCTGCAGGATCATCTCGTGGTGGTCACACGCTGGTATGGCGGCAAGCATCTGGGCGGTGATCGCTTCCGCCATGTGCAAAGCTGCGTGCGGGCCTATCTGGACCAGCTTTGATCTGGATCAAGGACCTTCCGCAACGCGCCCGTCAGGCTGGGGTCATCCAAGGATCTCGTCGAAAGGGACGCCCGATGACTGACGCCCGATTGAAGACCCACGCCGATCTTGTCGACCGCATGGCCGCCGCCCGCGGGGTCGACTTGCAAGAAGCCGCCCTGCGGGCGCATCTGACACCCTCCGACATCTCGGACATGGTGCTGCGTTGCGCGGGCTGCACCAAGCCAGATGTTTGTGAAAAATGGCTTAAAGTGCAACCGGGGCAAGTTTCCGAAACGCCGGATTTCTGTCGCAACGCCGAAGCTTTTGCTGACCTGGCGCGCCGCTCAGACTGACACGCCCAAAGCGACCGCACCAAAGAAACAGGCGGATGCCGCCAGCACAAAGCTGTGCCAGATGGCGTTCTGAAAGCGCA
Organism: Tateyamaria sp.; assembly: GCF_059783535.1. Classification (NCBI taxonomy): domain Bacteria; kingdom Pseudomonadati; phylum Pseudomonadota; class Alphaproteobacteria; order Rhodobacterales; family Roseobacteraceae; genus Tateyamaria; species Tateyamaria sp. Next base: position 30,739 of record NZ_JBYNDP010000031.1, read on the forward strand.
ACGACTTCTGCGCATAAAACACCGTGCCCAAGGAATACAGACCTCCACCCACCACGATCAACGCGGTCGAGGCACCGGGCAGGTTCTGCCACATCGGCCAAATTAGCAACACGCTTGCCCAGCCCATTGCCAGGTACAGCGCCAGCGATCCGCGCGCATCCGTGGCCCAGAAGCTCAGCTTGGCCACGGCCCCAATCAGGGCCACCAGCCAGACAGCCGCCAACACCACATAAGAAAAAGCCGAGCCGATCAGGACAACCAGCGGCGTATAGGTGCCAGCAATCTTGAGGTAGATGGCGGCGTGATCAATCCGGTGAAACACCGGGCGCGACCGCTCCCACGGCAGCAGATGGTAAGCGGCGGACGCCACAAGGGCAAAGACCGCAAAGCCGGCATAAATGCTGGTCGCAGCAATCTGTGCCGCCCCTTGGGTCTGGGCGACATGGACCAACAGCATGGCACTTGCCGTGATCCCGGCCGTCAGACCAAGAATATGAACGGAAGCATCAGCAAGGGTTTCGCGAACGGAATATGGGTACGGCATTTGGGCAACCTGACCTGTGATCTGTTCACAGTCTAGGCACAAATCCTCACGATTCAGTTGACGTTGCTGCCGCCTGACGCCGCAGATGCCACCGGTAGATGAGCGGCGCCAGCACGTGATCATATGCCTTGGACGCCAGCCAATGTATGCCGGGCAGGGACACGATCCGCGCCAGCCAGCGATAGCGCGGCATCTCCTGCCACAGCACGATGAAAGCCGGAATGCCCGAATACATCTGCCCGTCCTTCAGCACATAAAGCCGTCGCGCGGCCTCGTCCCGGCTTAACCCCCATTCCGCCATCTCGGCTCGGTTCAGATCCTCGAACCGAATGGTCAGGGCCTGTGCATCACTATACGTGGCATAGTGGCTGATCTCGAAATTGCAGACCGGGCAGTTGGCATTGTACAGAACGCGGGTGTCATCACTCATGCGCCAAAGATAGTCATCCAAACACCCGCGCCCACAGACAAAGCGCCGCACTCACCGCGGTTTGTTCCCATCAATCCAGCGCGACATCATCACCTTGTCCTTAAAGCACTCCGCCGGGATCTGGCGGCGCTTCAGGCGGGCGATGCGTTCGGCAAACTGCACTTGTTTGGCACTGGGATAAGCCGAAAACCGACCGCCGGGGGCTTTGGGCTTGGCCTGATCGATCCACGCCGACAATCCTGCCCGGTCGCGGAACAAGGCTGCAGGTAGGGCGTGACCCGTCTTTGCCGCCAAAGTGCGGGCATAGGCAATCTGCTTCTCCGTGGCAGGTTGCGTCTCAAGAGGCAGGGCCGTCTGCACCGGCTCGAACAGGCCGGGAAGGGTGGGATGGATTGACATATCTGTTCTCCTCGCTTTCGCTAGGTGGAGAACAAATATAGAACATACGTAAAATTTTACAAGTCTGGCAGGGCGCACGGCACGTGCGCCTTACGTATACGGGGTCTCGGTAAGGCGCATCCCGATGCGCCAGCGCGGGGTGAGACGGGCGGAGGACACCTCCGCCTTACGCATAGAATGTAAGGCGGATCTTGATCCGCCCTAGACCAGCTTGCCCCATAGGTCGTAGTCACCAGCCTCGTCCACCTCGACGGTAACGATATCGCCGGGGGTCAGGTCCTCGAACGCTTCGTCGATGAACAGGTTGCCGTCGATCTCGGGCGCATCAGCCTTGGTCCGGCAGGTGGCCGCTTCTTCGTCCACTTCGTCGACGATCACGTCCATGCGTTGACTCACCTTTGCGGCCAGCTTGGCTTCGGAGATGGCGGCAGCCTTCTCCATGAACCGCTCCCACCGCTCTTGCTTCAGCTCCGGGGCCACGTGATCGGGCAGCGCGTTCGACCGCGCGCCTTCCACATTTTCGTATTGAAAACAGCCCACGCGATCCAGTTGCGCCTCATCCATCCAGTCGAGAAGAGTCTGGAATTCCTCCTCCGTCTCACCGGGATAACCGACGATGAATGTGGACCGCAGCGTGATCTCGGGACAGATCGACCGCCATTCCGCGATCCGGTCCAGCGTGCGTTCTGCTGCAGCAGGCCGCGCCATCCGGCGTAGCGTGTCCGTGTGGGCATGCTGGAACGGAATGTCGAGATAGGGCAGGATCAACCCCTCCGCCATCAGCGGGATCAGATCGCGCACATGGGGGTAGGGATAGACATAGTGCAACCGCACCCACGCCCCCAGCGACCCAAGATCGCGGGCGAGGTTGGTGATATGGGCGCGGTGTCCGCGATCTTCGGCATGTTTGATGTCCACGCCATAGGCCGACGTATCCTGAGAGATAACCAGGAGTTCCTTCACCCCGGCCTCAACCAGCTTTTCGGCTTCGCGCACAACGGCATGAGCCGGGCGGGATGCAAGGCGTCCACGCATGTCGGGGATGATGCAGAACTTGCACTTGTGGTTACAGCCCTCAGAAATCTTGAGGTAGC